>CAZHRI010000007.1:0-12880 GCA_964534725.1 uncultured Candidatus Saccharibacteria bacterium | reverse complement strand
ATTTTGCAATTTTATTCTCATTTGGCGCAAGGCACATCAACTATAGTACCAAGCCAAATCAGGCACGTCAAGACTTAGCACACTTTTATGTGCTTCGTTGTACCTATATTAGAATAACCGAAAGCGTCTTGCAAGGAGAAACACGAGTAATATTAACAACAACGTAAACCCAGCGATAGCCGGATAGGCCCATGGCTCGTGCTGAAGCGGCAAAGCAATATTCATACCGTACATCCCATAAAACACGTTCGGTATAGCAAGGAGGATTGTTATCGCTGTCAGCGCCTTCATCCGCTGATTTAGTGTGTTGTTGGCAATGGTTGAGTACGCCGCCTGAATACTCGCAATCGTTTGCGCGGAGGCCGACATAGACACCAGCAACTGTTCAATGTGGAGTGAAATATCTTCTAAGGCCTCTACGTCGCGAAGCGTGAAGATCCCGTGGCGATTGTCTTTGAGTTGCCGCGTCACCCCTGCCTCACTCTCGAGACTACTACGGTACTCATTCAATCGATCCTCGATAGTCACAAACTCAATGAAGTCGGCGTTTTTGACGTCGTGATACTTGAGGCGTTTGCGCGCACTCACAATCTTCTCTTCAAGCGTATTGACTCGTGATTCATATTCCGCAACGATGCTCGCCAATAATGCCACAAGAAGCGTCGATGGCCGGTCGCTTCTGCTGGTCAAAAAGGCACTGATATTCTTTGGGGAGAACTGCGTATGCGGAGAAATCGTGAAGAAGTGTCCAGATTTGACAATCGCAAGAAATGGCGATGTCGCCTCGCCATCAATAGCAGCTGACGGAACACGCGTGAAAATATAGCTTGCGCCTTCCTTGTGCTCGATACGCGGTAACTCATGCCTGTCGTACACGTCACGAAGAATATTTGCATCGAGCGCGTACTCTTCGGCCAATTGAGCCAAGTCTACTCGCTTATCTGGCACGTGCACCCAAAGCCCGTTAGCCATATATGGACGACGAACTTGCTCAAGCGGCTCCTTTGCCGACCGACGTTGATAGTATTCCACCATTTGAGATTATTGTATTGCATCGCAGCCAATCAAGCAATCTCCAGATACTCGCACGAAGTGAGAGCGTGATAAAATGGCTAGTATGCGCATTGCAATTCAGGGACAAGCTGGCTCATTCCACGAGCAGGCGGCAAAGCAGCTATACGGAGATGCCATAGATACTCTCGCTTGCACTACCTTTTCCGATGTCTTCGAGGCGTTTGAGCACGGTGAGGCTGATGCTATCGTTGCGGCAGTTGAAAATACTATCTATGGCAGCATCAACGAAGTATATCAGCTAATAGAGCACTGCCAAGCGCCCATAGTGAGCGAAGTCACGCAGCAGATAGATCAGATGTTAATAGCCGAACTCGGTGCTCAAGTAGAAAACCTCACAGAGATCTACTCACACCCAGTTGCGCTCGCCCAATGCCGCGAATATCTCAGTACACATGCCCCTCAGGCAGAGCTGATTGAATTTTTTGATACTGCAGGGGCTGTTGAGTATATTTCTGAACTTGGCGATAAGAACGTGGCAGCTATAGCTAGTGAAACGGCTGCAAACTTGCACAGCATGCCGATACTCAAGCGCTCAATACAGGATAACGACCACAATATCACGCGCTTTTTGGCGCTCGAGTCGAGAGACAAAGATGCAAACTGTAACCGATCGTCCCTCGTTGTTACAACGAGTCACCAGCCAGGTGCTCTTGTAGAGGTCCTCCAACTATTCTCAGATGCCGACATTAATCTAGCTAAGCTACAAAGTCAACCTATTGTTGGCAGGCCATGGCAATATAAATTTTTTATAGTAGTAGACACCGCCGGAGAACAGCTGTATCGCCTCATTAAACAAATAGAAGCAGGCGACCATAAAGTCACGCTACTCGGTGAGTATAAGAAGGCTACTTAGACAACCGTGGTGCCGACGCGCCCTTCGAGAGCCTCAAGTGTTCTATCTAGCGATGTAATAATCGCTCGCCGCCCCTCAGCTGCACCGACAAACTCCTGAGCTGCCTCAACTTTTGGAAGCATTGATCCGGCCGCAAAATGACCCTGGTTAATATAATCCTGCAGCTCCGCAGACGACACATTGCTCAGTGATTGCTCTTGCTCAGTCCCAAAATTAATCTTCACTGCGTCAACTGATGTAAGAATAAGCAACGTGTCAGCCTCAAGCAACTCAGCCAGCTTGGCTGCGCCAAAGTCCTTGTCAATCACCGCCTCGATGCCCGAAAGTGAGCCGTCTTCGGCTTCGATGACAGGTATGCCACCTCCTCCAGTCGAAATAACCAATACGCCGCTGTCTACCAGCTGCTTCACCACGCTCGCTTCGACAATGCGCTGCGGCCGAGGTGACGGCACCACCCGGCGCCAACCACGACCCGCGTCTTCCCGAACCGCGAAACCACGCTCCGCCTCAAGTCGTCTCGCTTCACCCTCTGTATAGAACGGTCCGATCGGCTTGGTAGGAGCCCCAAAGGCAGGATCGTCCTGGCTGACTACTGTCTGGGTGATGACTGCCGCTGCAACGTGCGGCATGCCATGCTGACGAAACGCGTCGTGAAATGCCTGTTGCAACCAGAAGCCTATTAGTCCCTGGCTCATTGCTCCGCTGTCCTCTAGCGGCAGTATGGGCACCTCTGGCGTGTTCACAGCCTCCTGTTGCAACACAATGTTACCTACCTGTGGTCCGTTGCCGTGCACAATCGCCACTCGATGCCCCGCCTCAATCAGCGGAAGCAGCTGGCGGACTGTTTGGTCCGCCACTCGCTGCTGCGCCGAAGATGACGCCTCACCTTGCTTCTGTAGGGCGTTTCCACCCAGTGCGACGACAACTGTTCGTATTTGGCTCATCATACAAGCGCGAACAGAGTCATTACCGCAATGCTAATGCCCGAGAAGACCAGCATAATTTTCCAAGTGCGCCTTAGCCAGAGTCCGTACGACACCTTGGCGAGCACCAAACCACCCATGACCGAAGCAACTGTCGGAGCAATCATATTGACTACACCAGCTGCCGTCGCAAAGGCAGTAACTATCAGGCTGCGATCAAGGTTCGCAAAATCGGCAAGCGGTGCCAAGATAGGCATCGTAGCAGTGGCGAGTCCTGACGTTGATGGGATAAAGAACGAAAGTGGCAAGTAGACTATGAAGGCCAAGCCTGGGAGTAGCGCCGAGTTGACCCCACTTAGTAACTCTTCGCCTGCGTGAATGATGGTATCCATAATCTGACCATCGGCCATGATGATTGAGACACCTCGAGCAAATCCAATGATGAGCGCGACTGCCAGCAGGTCACGAGCACCGGCCACGAAGGTGCCAAACAGATTATCGTCTTCGTCTTCGGTTCGGTTACGACCGTGAAAGTGAATTGCACCGATAATAAGCGATGATACAAAGAAGAGCGCCGATAGCTCATTAAACCACCAGTCGCCCAGCGGGATAAGCTTACCGAGTGCTGCACCGAGCACTGGAATGCCTAGCACCCATGAGTTCAAGTCCTCAAACAGTGTAATGTCAAACTTGTAGGCCCAAGGAATGACTGACAGGACCATAATGACAAATGTCAGGCCAAACAGTGCCGCAATCCATTTGCGCTTAGTCGTAAACTCTGGCACAACCGTCTTGACTCCAGCCGTGCTTGTCTTCGCAAGGCGCTCGTCACGACGCGAGTCCTTTTGATAGCCGCCCGCCTTAACCTTAGCCGCGTAGCGCATCGTAAACCAAATTGCCGCTACCAGTGTGAGTACTAGGATGAGCAAGCGCGGAATAATTCCGTCACCTATTGAGACATCGGCAAAGCCCGAGGCGATACCTGTCGAGAATGGGTTGACTGTCGAACCAAGCACGCCGACACCGGCACCGAGTATAATCACCATTGCTGCCGTGAGTCCGTTATAGCCAGCTGCCAACACCAGTGGAATCACCAGTGCATAGAACGCGACTGTCTCTTCTTGCATACCGTAGGTAGTGCCGCCAAGTGCAAAGAAAATCATCAAAATTGGAATAATCCAAATCTCTCGACCCTTAAGCTTTTTGATAATACTACCGAATAGTGCGTCCAGCGCACCAGTCTTCATTACGATGCCAAGGAATCCGCCGAGGATCAATACGAAGAGCATCACATCGATTGCACCCTGTGTGGCACCCTCAGATCGTAGCGTTCCTTCTATTGGCGCCTTAACCACTTCCCAGAGCCCTTGCCGAACATCTGTGGTCACTTCCTCGCCATCGACAACTTCAGTTGTTACCTTGTCCTGCTGTTGATAGGTACCGGCAATCGGCACTTCGTCACCATCCGCATTCGCGCCAAGCTCATAATGGCCAGATGGAACCACCCATGTTAATAACGCCATGACGGCAGTAATACCGAAGATAATGGCGAACGCCGACGGCATCTTCCATTGTTTCATTTTCTTTTTTGCTTTCTCTACCATGTCCTCAGGGCCTCCTAAACCCCTTGTCGTTATAACGTGAGCGCAATGAGCGCTTTGATGGTATGCATACGATTTTCAGCCTGGTCAAACACGACAGAATTGGCTGAGCGGAATACTTCATCACTTACCTCCATGGCATCGAGCCCAAACTCTTCCTGGACGTGCTGGCCAGTTACGGTCAGCGCATCGTGAAATGCCGGTAAGCAGTGCATGAATTTTACCTCAGAATTGCCAGTCAGGTTCAGCATGTCGCGATTGACTTGGAAGTGGCGCAGCTGGTTAATGCGCTCGGCAAACTTATCCTCTTCTCCCATTGAGACCCAGACATCTGTATAGATGACCTCAGCTCCGTGCAGCGCTTCTTCGAAGTTGTCAGTCAAGGTAATTGCGCCACCGCTATCTCGGCCAAGGTGATGCGCCCAATCAACAATTTCTTGCTCTGGAAACAACTCTCGTGGCGCCAAGATACGGAAGTCCAGCCCCATGATAGCCGAGCCAATCATTAGGCTGTTAGCCATGTTATTGCGACCGTCACCCACATAGACGAACTTAACGCCTTTGAGGCGACCGACGTGCTCCTCGATAGTCAAAAAATCAGCCAATATCTGTGTTGGGTGGAACTTGTCGGTCAGGCCGTTCCAGACAGGCACGCCAGCATATTTTGCGAGATCCTCAACTGTCTCGTGCTTAAAGCCACGAAACTCAATGCCGTCGAACATCCGACCAAGCACCTTAGCCGTGTCTTCGGTGGTTTCTTTTTTACCTAACTGGATATCATCCTTCCCGAGATACTCGGGTGCAATTCCAAGATCATTGGCTGCGACCGTAAAGGCACAACGCGTCCTGGTCGACGGTTTTTCAAACAATAATGCGATGTTCTTGCCTTCGTGAATGCGATGCGCAATGCCCGCGTATTTGAGCCGCTTATATTCCCTGGCCGTATCGAGCAGCAAGCGAATTTCACTGGCTGAATAGTCGCCAAGGGTCAATAGCGAGCGACCCTTGAGGCTCTGGGCCATGTTAGATGTCCTCCCTAACGAGTGGCATACTCATACAGCGCGGACCGCCGCGACCTCGCACCAACTCAGCTCCTGGCACCTCAATAACCTCAATGCCGGCTTCACGCAACTTCTGATTCGTCACATAGTTTCGCTCGTACGTCACCACCACACCAGGTGCAATCGCGAGCGTATTCGAGCCATCATTCCACTGCTCACGCGCCGAAGCAATCGCGTCACCGCCACCACACTCAATCAGGGTAACCTCAGGTAGCCCTAACGCCACGCGTAGAACATGTTCTAGGTCGGTTTCGTGGGTAATGCGTGGATATGCCTGACCTTCAACTTTTTCAAGGATATAGGTATTAATTTTGCCATCACGCTCTCGAATTGCCGGATGAATACTGAACTTATCGTGATCAATCATCGTGAACACCGTATCTAGGTGCATGAACGCTCGAATCTTCGGAATCTCCATCGCAATCACTCGCTTAAAGCCAGACTGCTTAAAGAGCTCTACTGCAGTCGCTTCGATAGCCTCGGCGGTTGTGCGCTGGGAGATGCCAATCGCGACTGTGTCTTTTGAAAGCACTAGCTCATCACCGCCCTCCATCGAAAACTTCTGATCCCTGTTGTACCACACTGGGATATCTTTATTCGCAAACTGCGGATGATGTTCGATAATATATTGCAAAAATAACGACTCACGCCTTCTCGCGGGATATCGCATCTTATTAATTGTCAGACCATTACCAATCGCCGCGCCAGGGTCACGTGTAAAGTACAGGTTTGGCATCGGATCGAGATAGAAGGGATAATAGTCCTTCTCTACCATGTCGTGAAGCTGCTGGTGATGTTCGGATGGCAACGTAATTTCATTTTTCCTCACACCTGCCATAATTTTTCGCACCATGGCGTGGGTCGGGAGGTCGAGTAGGAAAGTCTTGAGAGTGTCGGTCACGCGTCTAGAACCCTGCTTTGACGCAGTAATCATTTCGTCGACAAACTGCTCTCTTAGCTCCTCGGTGCTTAGCGCTTCAGTCGCGAGCTGATCGAGATACAGAACCTCAACACCCCGACGACGCAAAGCCTCGGCGAACTGGTCATGCTCTTCTTGTGCACGCTTAAGATAAGGGATGTCGTCAAAGAGTAAATCGGCCAAATGATCAGGAGTCAGGTTCTCCAGCTCCTCGCCCGGTCGATGTAGCAAGACTGTCTTTAATGTTCCTATTTCTGATGTAATATGCATTGGCCTATCCATTACCCACCCCTTCTTAAACCATATGTCCCCATAGTAGCATAAGCAAAATAAAAAGAGAACTTCAACTTCCCCCTGTTTCCACAGGCCAATTTGCTGACAGGCTATACCGTCATGTATACTGACGCTATGCAAGAATTTGTCGCCCTCCTCGCTCCAGCGCTCGTTGCGCTCGGTTTTTATAACCACCTCCATCGAAACAAGCTATCGACCCGTCGATTTGCGTCTTCATATGGAATATTCGCACTTTTTATCAACCTGTGTAGCTATCTCGTTATTATATTTATCTTTGGCAATGACACAGTCTCGTTCGAAGGAAGATCGTTTATCGTTTATCTAGTTACCTCTGCCATCTTTGCCTTTATTTTGCCATTTGTGGTTAATTTGATAGAGAATACAGTTTCTATCGAAGTTAGAAAAAATGCGAAAAAATAAATCACGCCACTCACGTCCAGCTTTTATCACCTACATTGTCATCTTTGTACTACTTGGCATTGCGTCTATTGCGTATGTAGCTAGTCGCTACAAGTACCTGCACTTTGGTGATGCCAAGATTGACGAAATCATCTTCTATTTCCTCAATGGCTTTGACGGACAGTCTACCAGTCTACTTGAAACTGTCCAAGACAATCTGCTATTTTGCGGCATCGTGTTTTTCTTACTACTTCTGCCAGTAGTCGATTTTTATCGTAATCGTATTTCTATCACCTTCGACCTGTCATTTCTAGGACGAAAAAAAGCAACGACAATCAACCCCTCTCGCATCCCGCTCAAGGTAAAACTTATCTATGCACTTTCGATGTTCGCTATCTCCGTTGCACTGCTACTAAGCAGCTTTAGCGTGTTCGACTATGTTGTTTCTCTCGCCAGAACCAGCCAGCTCTTTGAGCAGCACTATGTTGACCCAAGGAAACCTGCCCTCACCTTCCCTGAAAACAAACGCAATCTCATCTATATCTACCTTGAGTCAATGGAGAACACGATTGCCTCGACAGAACACGGCGGCCGCGCAGATCGTTCGATTATTCCTGAGCTCGAATCTCTGGCGCTTGACCCGCAAAACATATCCTTTAGTCACCAAGAAGATCGACTTGGTGGCGCACTCCCGGCATATGGCACTACCTGGACTGTCGGAGCTATCACTGCACAATCTGCCGGAGTTCCACTAAAGCCGAATATGCTCGGCGAGGATCATAATGGCTTTGGGCGCTTCAAGACCTTCCTTCCGGGCGCCTATACAATCGGTGAAATCCTTGAGCAAGAAGGCTACAACCAGACATTCATGATTGGCTCTGAGGCAACGTTTGGCGGACGCGATAAACTGCTTTCACAACACGGCGATTATCATATTATGGATTACACCTACGCCATTGAGAATGAAATGATTCCGTCTGATTACAAAGTCTGGTGGGGGTATGAAGATAAAAAACTGTTCGAACATGCAAAAACCGAGCTTGGTAGGCTTAGCCAGCTCGATGATCCTTTTAATTTTCAGATGCTGACCGTCGATACACACTTTACCGACGGCTGGCTTGACCCAACCTGCCCGACGCCCTACGAGAAACAGTACGACAACGTCCACGCCTGCTCTTCCCAGCAGGTCGGTGAATTTGTTCGGTGGATACAGTCTCAGCCGTTTGCCGACAACACAACCATCATCATCACCGGTGACCACCTCGGTATGCAGACTTCATACTACAACGAACTAATCACTGAGCCCGATTATCGCCGCACTATATATAATGTCTTTATCAATCCGGCCATCACTCCTATAAACTCCACCGGCCGCCTGTTCTCCTCATTCGACATGTATCCATCGACACTTGCCGCAATGGGTGTGGTCATCGATGGAAATCAGATGGGGCTCGGAGTCAACCTGTTCTCAGAAAAATCAACCCTCATTGAGCAATACGGCAGCCTTGAGGCGTTCAATGAAGAGCTGGCGAAAAGATCTGAATACTACGAGCGCACAATCCTTGTCCCTAGCGACAAATAACGACTACCAACTATAGCCTATCAATATCAATGCCGACCTCTCGGCACAGAGATCGGTTTACCGTATAGAAGTTCTCGGTCTTTCGTTTTTCCAGGACCAATACACCCGCTTCAACCAACTTCTTGAGGTGGTGACTCATTGTTGGCTGGGATAACTCCATCAAGCTTGCGCACGACTGCACAACGTCGCAACTCGGCATTACCCCGGGCTGCCTGGCAAGATACTGCACCACACTCAGTCGAACCTCATCGGCGAGCGCCTTTAGGATTTCGATAGACCGTGGATGCATCATATCAGCCATGATTGCCTCTTATTATACACCAGTTGCCTGAGCGACTGTGGCTACCTGCGAACGAACATTCTGCTCGTCCACTATGTCACCCTCAGGGGTAATGTCTTTTCCGAAAAAGAGTGCAGCAGTCTTTTCGAGCGGGTTCGCGCCAACTTTTACCATAAGCTTATGGATAAGCTCAGCCGCCAATTGACCGCCGCCCCAGCCATAGCTGACCACCCCAACTGGCTTGTCTTTCCAGTCGGCATACAGCCAATCAATGGCATTCTTTTGTACGGCGCTTGGCTGGTTGTTATACTCAGGCACCAACAGCACTAGAGAATCGCTCCGCCGGACCATCTTTTGCCACGCCTGGACACTATCATGAGTAATTTCGAAACTTTCTGCGGCCGGAGTGGTGGCTGAGTCTACGAATGGCAGATTCAGCTCTTTAACATCGGCAACTTCCACCGTCGTACCGGAAGCCTCCAGCTCCTTACGCACGATAGGCAGCAACCTATCGCCCACACTATTTGGCCGCATGCTTCCGGTAAGAATTGTGATATTTTTTGACATAGTACCTCCTTATGTATATATGACTATTTCGTATGTTCAACTCGTCTTATTGTATAGCAATATTGAAGTATGTCGATATTTAAATACGTCAATGTTAAGAGACTGACTCTTAGCACCTTACATATACCCAAGGATCAATGTAGCGCTGTACTCCTTCGCCGCATGAGCGTATAATTATAAGACAGCAAGGGGGTATAATCTATGGAACCATTAGATCGATCTCATTCTACTTATACTAACTGGAGGGCGGTGGCAATTATACTTGCCCTGGTAGTGGTCGCGCTCGCGGCTGGTTTCGCCTACTCTATGCTCGAGCAAAATAGGCTATCAAACTCTGTGACCAAGCTATCAGACGAGCGCGACAACCTGCAGCGTCAAATCGACGCCAGGCAGAATCACACAGAGGCGCCTACTCCGCGCACAACGTACACATCAGGCAAAGGTACCGTGCTCATCGTCACCTCTCCGCTCAGCTCGACTACTGCGTCTAGTCCACTATCCGTAGCCGGTGAAGTCCCTGGCAGCTGGTCCCACGAAGCGAGCTTCAGCGTTCTACTGAAAGATAGTCAGGGCAATATAGTCGCACAGACACCCGCTATGCTCGAAGACGACTGGCAAACCGAAAACATGGTGCCATTTAGCGCCACGCTAGAGTGGACAGAATCACTCACTGGTGATGCCACCTTAATACTTGAAAAAGCCAATCCATCTGGATTAGCTGAACACAATGACTCAGTAGAAATACCTCTGCGCTTTTAACGTTATGCAGACCAATCCCCACCTCACCGATCAACAGAAGGCCGTCCTGTTCGACAAAGCAACAGAGGCACCCTTTAGCGGCAGCCTATTGTACGTAACTGATAGGGGTGAATACCGATGCGCCAATTGCAACAGCCGACTTTTCCAGTCAGATACAAAATATGACGCTGGCTGTGGCTGGCCCAGCTTTGACAAATCCATCGACGGCGCCATTACCTATACCCGCGACCCTTCTCATGGCATGGAGCGCACCGAAGTCACATGTGCACAGTGCGGGGGCCACCTCGGGCACGTGTTCGATGATGGACCAGCTGCCACCACAGGAACACGCTACTGCATCAACTCTCTGTCGCTGTCTTTTCGCGCCAAGGAGTAGCCTACTCGACTCGTCGCGAAAAGAATTCTTCTGTTTCACGCATAAATATCTCTGCCGTCTTTGGTCCTACACCATGCAACGCCTGTAGTCGTTGTGATAGCTCGTCCTCATTTTGGCTACTTTCAATCATTAACAGGAGCGACCCTTCGTAACTACGGACCAGTTGCTCCATGCAAAGACGTAGACCCTTGGCAGTACTTTCATCATAACGCGTATACTTACCTTCATCGAGTAGCCTTACCAGCGGTCGATGCGCCATATCAAGAATCGCCCAAGGCGTATCAACCTGACGATCGATAAAAATTCGCCACGTCTGCACCGCTACACTTGATTGGATCGGTTTACCGAGCAGATACACGAGTAAAAACCATCGAAACAAATCGTCATCACCTGTAAGGACGTCGAGGCCAAACTCTGCTGCACTATGACTACGACGCGCCATATGCACTAGGCCTGCTGAGCATCAACCGCTTCGAGTCGGCCAACAATATAGTCAGCGGTCTCGTCATATGTCTTGTCAAGCGAGGCAGCCAGCTCTCGGTAGAGCATTTTTTCAGCCATACGAAAATACATTTTGTCTTTTTCGCTGCGTCGCTGGCCTTTGCTTACCTTGGCCTCGTTACGCAAGTAGCACGTCTTGATAATCCGCACCAGATCTTCGTGCTGATCAGTGTGAATGAGTTCACGATAGACGGTCTCGATCATTCGATCACCTACGTCAACCGGGTCAATGCTCGGAATCTTTGCAATGAGCGCCTCGGCATCTTCTCGACTCATAACTGGCCGAAACAGCTTTTTGCTCCTTTCAACCGATATATATACCGTAAGAGTGTCGTCGTCTAGAGGAGCCAGTATGTAATAGTCTTCATTGTCTCGGTACTTTTCTGCTAGCCCCTTGACCTTACATACATCGCGCCTATACACCACGATATCGCCTGATTTTGCCATGATACCCCCTTTGTTTCAAAAGAGACTGCCCGGCCACTATATTTGGCAGAGCTGCTCATTCCTAGAGCTATTATACCACAGATTGCGTATCACGTCGACGCCACCCCTGTAAAACTACGGTTTCACCACGATGGTTTCGGGTGCCATCTGTCGTCGCTTCCTTTTTCGTAGGTTCTTTTCACAGCCGCCCATGCCACACGACGCGCCACATCCTCGCGACTATCATTGCCCCGGCGATCGTCTGGATCTTTATATTGATCATAGGTAATTTTTCCTGTGACTGACCATGGCTCGGCTGTAGCGGTGTCCAGATGGGACCCGGAGCAACTCCGTTGACGCGAATACCCTTTGGAGTCAACTGCTGCGCAAGTCCTTTCGTGAAGTTGGTAATTGCCCCCCCTTGGTTGCAGCATAGTCAAGCAGACCCGGTGAAGGCTGGGCTGCTTGAATTGACGTCGTGTTAATAATCACCGCACCAGTTCACTGCCTCCCTATCTTTTTCGGGCGTCGTCGCATCCATTGTCTTCTTCTCTGTCATCACGCTCTCCTCTATGTCTTCACTATACTACACAGTGTCGTGTGGCTGAAAGTCATTGAATATTGGTGCCCGTAGATTGACGCAGCTGCTCAAACAAGCAGATCGCCGCGGACGCCGCAACATTGAGCGATTCAACACGATGATTTTGCGGAATTGTGACCTGCTGCACATCGAGCGCCATCAAAGCCTCAGATACGCCATTGCCCTCGTTGCCAAACAGCCAGGCCACCGGACCAGACAAGTCTTTTTCGTAGATACTCTCCGAAGCGCGCAAGCTCGTCGCCAGCACCGGCACCTGCGCCGACCGTATGACTTCGGCAAGGTCACACTGTTCGTACACCGTCAGTGCAAAGTGCGCCCCCATGCCTGCTCTGAGAACTTTGGGAGACCAGGCCGAAACACTCCCACTCGATGCATATACCTGAGCGATACCCGCCGCTGCCGCGGTTCGTAGCATAGTACCCATATTGCCCGGGTCTTGCACATCTTCAAGCAAGACTGCATTAGTTACAAGGTGCCCAGGAGCAGATTGACGAGGCGTCTGTACTGCAAACAACAACCCAATGCCATTCTCGACACTACTAATCGCCCGGAAATTACCCTCTCCCATTAGGACGCAGCGCACTCCGCGAGATTCACAGTTCTCAATAATTGCCGCCGCCTCAACCTGCTCTCGCGCCCGGTCGGTAAATACGCACATCAGTGG
>CAZHRI010000006.1:11299-15145 GCA_964534725.1 uncultured Candidatus Saccharibacteria bacterium | reverse complement strand
AAAATTGTGCTATAATCTATATAACCTCATTATACAGTTGACTTTTAATCTAGCAGATTGTATAATAAGAATATTGACATAATAAAAACCCTTAATCCTGTGGTGAGGCAGAGAGGAAATTACACGAGAATCATGAGCCAGCCAGACAAAACAGACATAGCGGCTGATTTAACCAACGCAGTCAAAGATATTCTAGGCGAAATCAGCCAAGAGCGAGAACGAGAGATTATTAGTCGTCGCTTTGGTCTATATGACCGCAAAGAGACACTAGAGCGCATCGGAGAGATGCTTGGAATCACTCGTGAGCGCGTCCGTCAGCTAGAGAAGGCCATCCTCGTACGACTCAGGCAGGCGGCCTCTGAGGGTAAAATCTCTTCAGCTACTGCCATTGAAAAGCTCATTACCTCAAAGCTCTCAGAAATGGGCCGTGCAGCTCGCATCCAAGACCTTACGAAAAACCTGCTCGGCCGCGATGGCTCACAGGAAGAGCGCGCACATGTCGCATTTATCACTGAACTCGCTCCATCTATTACTGCTATCAATGAAAACGATGACTTCCACCAGTCTGCTGCCATTTCGACCATTGGAGACGAGAAGAGCGTTAAATCTCAAGTAGCCGACATCGTAAAATTCATCAAGAAGCACGCCGAGCCTATCACCAGCGAGGAGATGCACGCCTCTATGGAGTATGAGCACCCACTTAACATTACAGCCCTTGCCAGTTTGAGCAAAAAATTGGCAGAATTGAAAGGTAAATGGGGGCTTGTCAAGTGGCCGACAGTAAACCCAAAGAATATTCGTGACAAAATCTTTGTAATTCTCGAAGACAAGGGCAAGCCAATGCACTTTTCAAGTATTGCCAAAGCAATTAAAGAGAGTGATTTTAAGCGAAAAGACGTGACGACACAGGCAATCCACAACGAACTTATCAAAGATAAGCGGTTTGTATTGATCGGTCGAGGCATCTATGCGCTTGAGTCATGGGGATACAGCCGCGGCACAGTTGCTGATATTATCGTCGAGGTACTGAAGAAGGCAGGGGAGCCTCTCCACCGAGACGAAATCGTCAAGCGTGTCTTGAAGAACCGGCAGGTCAAGGAAACGACTATCTTGCTCAATCTTCAAAGCAAGCCGCAGTTCAGGCGCACTGCAAAGGCCACCTACGTCTTTGAAGAGCAGGCCTAACGATTCGTTAAGGGAATTTGCATTCTTTATATAGGGGTGAGACAATAAGATTATGGAAATTTTCTCTTGGCTTATCTCTTTTCTACTACAGTGGTACATCTGGATACCGCTGGTTGGCGTGTTGTCATTCTTGACGTGGCGCAACTACCAACAGTCTGATGAAGTGGCTGATGTTGAAGGCTCACTCCTCATTCTCGAAATCCCTCGAGCCAACGATAAGTCCGAACTTGCTGCAGAGCAGCTATTTGCGAGCTTGCACGGCATACTTCGTGACAAAAAAGAACTGCGCCTAGCGCGCGGACAGCAAGAACATCTCAGTTTTGAAATTGCCTCAGTCAATGGTCAAATCCGTTTTTACGTATGGGTACCAAAAAGTTTGCAGAGCTTTGTCGAGGGCCAGATTTATGCCCAATACCCAACCGTACAAATCTACCCAGCGGAAGAAGACTACACCGAACACGAACGCGATCACTCGGTTGTCTACTCAACTGAACTGACGACAACTGCGAGCGAGTTCTTGCCAATTCGCACATTCCAAAACTTCGAAGTTGACCCGCTCGCTGGCATCACGGGTACACTAGCCAAGCTCGAATCAACTGGTGAGGAGCTGTGGATTCAAGTGCTCGTCCGACCCCTTGCTGATGACTGGCACAGTTTTTCGGATCGCTGGATATCAAGCGTGAGGAGCGGTCGCAGCGCTCTCTTTGGCAAAGGCGGAGGGTTCCAATGGCTCGCAGGTCTACTTGAAGCACTATGGAAACCGCCAGAACAAGGAGAGGGAAAGGGGAGTGCTGGACCCGACATTTCCGAGCGTGACAAAACTCGCATAGCCGAAGCAGAAAAGAAGGCTACGAAGCTCGGATATCAAGTTAAAATTCGTCTCGCGTACTTAGGTGAAAGCCAAACAAACGCAAAACAGCGCATTCAGGCGCTGGTTGGTACATTCAAGCAGTTCAATAGCACCAACCTTAACGGCTTTAAGTCGAGTAAGGCTAATTTTGGCAAAGAGTATCTGGAAAAATACCGCCAACGCGTGTTTTCCGGAGATGGATTCATCCTCAATATTGAAGAGCTGGCTTCTGTATATCACCTGCCGCATACCAATGTCGAGACGCCTAACATTGTCTGGGCCTCATCAAAAACCGCTGAACCGCCCGCCAAGCTCCCAATCATCACCGGCAAAGATGCAACCGATGACCAAATTTCAGCGTTTGGCGTGACCAACTTTCGCGGCATCAATCATCAGTTTGGTATGTTGCGGTTCGACCGCTCACGCCATGTCTACATCATAGGCCAGACCGGTGCAGGTAAGTCAGGGCTGCTTGAGCTGTTCGCATTGAGTGACATCTTTCACAATCAGGGATACGCAATCATCGACCCGCATGGCGACTTCGCCATCGACAACATGAAGTTCATACCCGGCAGTCGCGTGCAGGATGTCGTATATTTCAACCCAGCCGACACTGCATACCCGCTTGGTTTTAATCCACTTGAGGTAACCGACCCAAATCAGAAAACGAATATCTCCTCAGAGGTCATTGGCGTACTAAAGCGTATGTTTGGTGATTCATGGGGCCCACGTCTTGAATACATCCTACGCTACACTATTTTGGCGCTGCTTGATCGCCCAGAGACAACCATGCTCGACATTACGCGCATGCTTACAGACAAAAAATTTCGCAAAGAAACACTCGAGTACTGCAAGGATACAGTGGTACTACAATTCTGGAACGTAGAATTCGCGAGCTGGACAGATAAGTTCCAGGCCGAAGCCATCGCACCTGTGCTCAATAAGGTCGGCGCTTTTACGGCAAACCCCGTCATTCGTAACATCATCGGGCAACCAAAAAGCACCTTCAATATCCGTCAGATCATGGATCAAGGCAAGATCCTCATTGTCAACTTATCAAAAGGGCTAATCGGTGAAGACAACGCCTCTATCCTTGGTGCATTTATGGTAACAAAGATTCAACTTGCAGCAATGAGTCGCTCAGACATACCTGATATTCGCGATCGACGCCCATTCTACCTATACGTTGACGAGTTTCAAAACTTCGCCACCGACTCATTCGCCACCATCTTATCCGAAGCCCGAAAATACGGCCTCAACCTCACGGTCGCGAACCAGTACATCTCTCAGATGACGGACACCGTACGTGATGCAGTATTTGGCAACGTCGGCACCACCATCTCCTTCCGCGTGTCAGCCGACGACGCGCCTATCTTATCAAAGCAGTTTGAGCCTAACTTTGAAGCTGCTGATATCTTGCAGATGCATAATCGAAACTTCGTAATCAACATGGTCATCGGGGGAGAGAAGGTACCCGCCTTCTCAGCAAAGACACTCGAACTGCCTCCGGCCCAGGCAGATAATACGAGCCGAATCATCGAGTATACTCGACGCCACTACAGCCGAGATCGAAACGAAGTCGAAAAAGAAATCTCATCTAACGTTAAGCTCATAAATAGCACGCCAAAACAGCAGCAACAGAAACCGCAGTCGCCGACCAAAAAACCCACAGGCGCCGCTCCAGCAGAGCGGGGAAGCACATCGCCTCCTACAACCCCTCCTAACCCTTCGAACGATCCAGGCGCCGACAGGCCGAAGAAAAAGCGTACTCGCTCTCGTCGCAAGAAAACAGCCGGAGAAACTACCGCAAC
>CAZHRI010000006.1:0-11199 GCA_964534725.1 uncultured Candidatus Saccharibacteria bacterium | reverse complement strand
GCTCAGGCAAAAAAGCGCCTGCTACAAGCAAAGCTGACGATAAGGCCGCCACAAAAAAAGCGCCTACTACAAGCAAAGCTGACGATAAGGCCGCCACAAATAGCAGCGACTTAAAGATAGACCATTCTTCATAGTTGCGACGTTATACCCAGCCTGCACTCGAGCGCAAAATCACTCAAGGTTTGTTTCATGTTAGTACATACAATCTACTTATCGTAGTAGTTCGCTTTTTGTTCTTTTTTCAAATGTACAGCTTACGACAAACCTCGCTGCTATGGTAGGTTTAGGTAATGACCTACAAATCGCACATACAGGCGCACAAGCATGATCAAGCCAATAAATACACAGCGGCGAAATACCAGCATGGCGCACATACAAAAAGAGAGTAACGACTTACACAGCGAGGGGATGCGTGATAACTGGGGTAATTGACAAGAAAAATACATTTCGGAGATGGATGTATACTCGTCTTTGATCAATATATCTTATGTCGCACAATGTTTCTTTTACGTCATGTATTAGATGTATTGAGCCTCAGGTCAAATATCAACTATATTCAATCGTCTGGCGCCCGGCAGGGACTAGTGCCAGATTAATAGCAGTATGTTCGATCGCTTGTTGTTCTCATTACCTGTATGTTTTCGACAATATACCATGCTCCGTTGAACCTCTCACTATATACGAAAATACAACATCTCCGAAGTACATCCCGCGACTTATCCACATCCAACTCACGCGTGCGCATTTGACTTTTTATTCATTACATTGCCCTACTCCCCTAGTCTGCTATACGCACGTATTTGACTTTTTGTATTTTATGTATTGAAATATATAATTATCATACGAACAAAAAGAGAACAAACAAGAGGAGAGTAGTCTGTCTCTTCGTGCATACATCCGCCCTCCCCCTGTAAGCTATCTATAGAATACTCGTTGGTCTACTCGCACATCAATGTACGACGGGCGCATGCTACGCTGGTCAATGTATTTCATCGCATGAGCCGCCTCTTTCACCTGAGCCTCAACCCCCCTGTCAACCGTCATCTTTATTCGATACGGCTTATCCTGGATAGAAAATTCGACCTGTCGAATTGTATCTTGCGGCAGAATAATACCAGATACCGTCGCACCGTCCTGTCGCAGGAGTGACACGGCCTGGCCCAAGAAGCTCAAAAAGCGACGATTAACCACTTCTTGACCCAGCTCAGGGGGTATACCCGTCTTGTCCTCTACACTAATTGCAGGCTCGTCAAAATAATTTTTCTCAAATGTTACCCCAAGATCATCGACAAAAAACTTTTTCTCGCCAGAAACCCACTGTACGGTTGGCTGACGAAATGACACCTGCATCAACGCCGACCCAAGCTCACCACCGGAAACAAGCTTCACGGACTGAACCTCTGGAGCCTTCTCCGCGAAAAACGCATGTAAGGAAGGTTGATGAACCATAAAACGCAATCTTTCGAGAGGGCGTGCGGCAAAGTATTGATCAAGCGCTGCTGCATATTGCCCGAACCTACTATCAGGCCCGCCCGGTCCGACTACTTTTACTGTAGCTGCCAACTGGCTTAAGAGGAATAATAATAGCGCCACTGCCATAACCGAGCCTGCAAGCCACGAAAGTAGCTTGCGACGCTTTGTGCGCAGCTCCCAGGCAACTTGACGCTCCGACGACTCTGAGACTGGGCGCACACTTGATAGCGTCCTGCTTCTCCGAAACGACCCATTGTCATGTGGAGCAGACTCGGACACCTCAGACAAGCGACGTCGAGCAATAATTTCTCGACGACTCAGATCTTTTTGCGGTTTTTTGCGCCACGGTAGCCTCATCGCTTCCTTCCCTGCCTCCTGATTACTGTCAAAATCATCTCCGCCATATCAAGTGCAGCATGAGGCTTTGCGAACGTACCAAAGTTACTACCGAGTCCATTGAGGATTTTTGTGGTCTTTAGCAGCCCTATGATTTTCTTGGCAAGCACATCACTGCTACGCATCATCTCATCTTCACTCAATACAACAGCAGCAAGGTGATCCTGGTACACCTTGGCATTCTTTAACTGATGCCCAGCAGTCAGTAGACCGTTCGGTATAATAATAGTTGGCTTATGAAGTGCCGCAAGCTCTAACAGTGTGGTCGCGCCAGCTCGAGCAACAACTAGGTCGGCTGCAGCTAGCACCTCGGCCATACCTTCGCTTATGAACGCCTCAAGTCTCCATCCAGAGCGCTCATCAGTGGCGTCCCTAAGCTCCTGATACTGCTGCTTGCCTGATATCAAGAATACCGAAGTCTCCTTGAGCAACTCGTCTCGTGCCTCGAGAACAGCATTATTAATACGCACCGCACCCAATCCCCCACCCGTAACTACTACGAGTGGCTTATCTGCCTCGAACCCTAGCTTTTTTTTCAGCTCCCGTCGCTCCGCAGCAGAATACGGACGAAAATCCTCTCCCACCGGTATACCAACATATTTTGATTTCTCGGGCGGGTACTTATAGTACTCGAGGGGCGCACCCGTGCCAATTCGTGCGGCAAAAGGCGCGAGTAAGCGGTTCGTTAGCCCGGGGTGTGCATCAGAATCGTGAAGCACCAAAGGTACCTTAAGTAATCGAGCGGCGTAGCCCACAGGCAAACAGACATATCCACCTTTGACGAAAATCACATCTGGGCGCCACCTGAGCAGCTTCCAAATACTCTGTATCAATCCTGCGCCTATTTTAAATAAATCCACCAAATTGGGGCCTAGGATCGATGGCGTAAAGTAATGCCTCTTACCAACACCGTGATATCGACGAAACTTTCCCGCAAATATGAACTCGACCGGTATGGATTCGTCGTATCGGGCAAATATATCTTTCGCCGATGGCCCGAACTTTTTGTCACACCAAAAACGCAGTTCATGGGACTGATCAAGTTTACGAAGTTCTCTAAAGACTGCTACTACGGGCGTAACGTGTCCGCCCGAGCCGCCGCCGACTGCTAGAATCCTGGCCACTTCCCTCTCCTTCCGTCAATGGCTTATGTGAAGTATACCGCGATAACTGGAACGCCAATCCCAACGCGGCAGCAATGAACAACATACTTGTCCCACCATAGCTCAACAATGGCAGCGGAATACCGGTCAACGGCGCAACGCCGGTCATTGCAGCAACATTCAAAATTACATGCGAACCCACCCAGCCAAATACGCCAGCCATCACCAGCCTGAGTCGCATATCGGCCAAACGAGATGCGGCACTGAGTAGAGATAACAGTAGCGCTGTGAAGAGCGCAAGTATAGCAACGAGGCCCACAAACCCAAAAGTCTCACCCATGATTGCAAATATTGAGTCATTGATTGCTTCAGGCAGATAGCCGGTTGCCTGGACACTCTTGCCAATTCCAAGCCCTAAGAGACCGCCAGAACCAATCGCAATTCTCGCCTGTGCAATATGGTAGCTGTTCTCGTCAAGCACCTGCGAGTTGTCATCACCCTGAAAAAACGTCATCATACGCTCCATGCGGTGGGTCGCCGATACGACAAAAATCATCCCCGCGACCGCTACAGCGGCAAACACCTTCATAAGCAGCGACCACTTAAGGCCCGCAACAACCAGCATAGAAAGAATGATTGCCAATAGCGAGATGCCCGTACCAAGATCCTTCTGTAGCACCACCACCACAAACAGTGACGCCGCCATCGCAATGCCGAGAGGTACGAGCGTTTCTTGCACGTCATTAATCTTACCCTGTCGCGCTCGCATACCTAAAAAGCCGGCCATAAATATTAACGACCCAAACTTAAGTAGCTCGGATGGCTGAAAGCTTCCCAAGCCGCCGAGATAAAACCATCTATATGCACCATTCGTCTCTGTTGCTATAGGTAGATGCAGTACCGCCCCCGCAAAAACCAATAATACACACAGCGCCAGACCGATCACAAAAAAGTGCTTGGCGTACTTCTCCGTGAACAATGTATACGGAACAATGGCACAGAACGCGAATGCGACAATAGAAATGATCGCACTCACCAGCTGCTTATTGAAAAAGAACGTATCACTATATCCAGTTCCGTACGCAAAATTAAGTAGGTTTGCGCGTTGCGGCCCGATTGCATACATCACAACCAGGCCTAACAACAGCAACAACCCAACATACAGTACTATCTGATACTTCGGACGATGTCGCCGAACCTTCATATCGTTAGGCTCCACCTCTCGCCCCTGATTACGCAACGTGTCCTCCCGCAAGTGCCAGCATAAATCCAATAAATGCAACGACACAGCCAATAACCCAAAAACGCATTGTCACCTTGGTCTCTGGCCAGCCTTTTGCCTCGAGGTGATGGTGAACTGGTGCAGAAATGAATATTTTCCGTCCAAATAGCTTTTTGCTTGTGATTTGTAGCAAGCTCGAACCAGCCTCAACCACAAACACCATGCCGATAATCGGCAGCAAGAGTAGCGAGTCTGTCAACATTGCCACCACGCCCAGCGCGACACCGAACGCAAAGCTACCAACATCACCCATAAAGAAGCGCGCCGGATGTATATTAAACCAAAGGTAACTCAGCAGCGCACCGACAACCGTAAAGCAAAATCCAGCCAACAAGCTATTGCCTTGTAGTAGCGCGATCATCCCGAAGGTCGCAAAGCTGATTGCCAGCAGTCCTCCCGCAAGCCCGTCTAGTCCGTCAGATATGTTGACCGCGTTCCCCGTAGACACCACTGCAAACGCAAACAGTGGCACAATCAGCCAGCCAATCGCCACCTCACCAATAAACGGCACATGAAAGCTATCAACGCCGAGCTTTGCAAAAAAGAACCAGCCCAAGCCAACGCCAATAACAGTAATTAACGCAAATTTCAGTCCCGATCGAAGACCCGCCGCGCCCCCGCCTAGTCCCTTTATATTGATGATATCGTCAATTAGTCCCACAATGCCGCCGCTGACCAGTGCTGCGAGAGGCAGATACGTTTGAGCCCTGTCGAGGTTAAATAATAGTGTGGTAATCGCAATCGATACCACGGCAATAATCCCCGCCATTGTCGGAATGTTGCGTCGAAATTTCGCCGCATGCAACTTTGTAAATACTTCAAGCGCCTTGCCGTCGGTACTATGCGAGCGCTGTTTTTTCCAAAATTTATACCGGTACGCAAAAAACGTATATATCGGTGTTAGGAACATCGCTAAAAGAAATGCACCAACACTGAGCAGGAATACGTCAACCATTTCATGCGTTACTGTTTCTATAGTCATAATCTATCTCCTCGGCGCTAGTTTCATATAATCAATCATCCAGTTCGACATATCTGCAAAAATTGGTCCTGCATGTAAGCCACCTTCGAGATTCATTCCTTTTCCCGGCGCGGCCACACGTACCATTATGACATATTCGGGCTTGTCTGACCCGCCAAACCCAATATAGGTTGCCACCGTTTCATTCGCGGTATACGCCCCACTGTCGGCAATTGTCTCGGCAGTACCTGTCTTGCCCCCTATCAGATAGCCGGGTCGATCTTGTGCACTCATCCATGAGGTCTTTCGTGCAGTCTCGAGCATGCCCGTAATCTGAGCAGACGCCGCTTCTGAGACAGTTCGCCTAAGCGGAACATGCGGCTCAACCTTCATCCCATTATCGCCATCCATCGTCCCCGCGACCAGAGTTGGCTGAAAGTATTCACCACCGTTTATCACCGAAGAAAAGCCGGTTGCTACTTGAATCATCGTTAGGCTCAAGCTCTGACCATACGTCATCGCCGAATAACGCACTTCGTTTCCCTCAACAGTATCGGGAGGATAGATATAGCCACGCGCCTCTCCCACTTCGATGCCTGTTTTTTCGCCTAGGCCAAACTTATCGTGAAAATAGTTATACATCTTCTGACGCGCCTCAAGGTTGACACTGTTGCCGTTACCAAGCGCCCTCGCCACGGTAATTGTCCCGACATTTAGAGAGTTATCGAGTACCTCTTGCATTGTTCGCGTGCCTCCAAGCCCTCTCAGCGCATTACACATTGTACGATCTGCCACCGAGATACAGTCAGTATTCACATAAGTTGACTGTGGTGATATAACCCCCTCATTCAAACCCGCAGCCATTGTAAAAGTCTTGATAACTGATGCCGGCTCATACGGAAGCATTGTCGTCGTATTCACAAAAACAGACGCATCATCGACGGCATAGTACTCGGCTGGACTATAGGTTGGATAGTTAGCCATCGCCAGCACTTCGCCATTATTCGGATTCATCACCAGCACACTACCCTCAGTGGCGTGTGCGCGTTTCACCCCTTGCTCCAATGCCTCTTCAGCATAGCTCTGGATGTTACGATCGATAGACAATGCCAAGTTCTCTCCAGGTTTCGCTTCAATACGAATGTTGTCTTTACCAACATTGAGCGGCACATTACGCACGTCCGTCACCGACTGAAGCAAGCCATCTCTTCCGCCCAGCCGCTCGTCCAGCTTCTGCTCGACACCGTACTGCCCGTCGCCTTCGCTATTCACAAAGCCCAGCACCTGGGCCGCCAGCTTCCCCTCTGGGTAGTTGCGGATACTTCCTTGCTGGAATCCCACGCCAGGAAAATCATACGCTTTGAGCTTTTCGGCTTGACTACGCGTGATATTGCGCGCTAGCACTTCGTAGCGAGATTTGGTATTGGTCAGACGAGATTCAACCCCTTCGAGCATTTCTCCGCCAGCCTCATCCCGCAACGCCTCAACAATATCGCTACGATCATCCTCGTCGACAATCGCTGGGTCAGCAATCACTGTGTACGCCGCCTGATTAAGTACGACGGGCACTGGCACGCCATTGTCCATCATATATATCTCACCTCGAGGAGCTGGGATCACGAAACTGCGCTGCTGGCTGTCCTTTGCAATCGATACATACTCTTCATGCTTAATTACCTGCAACCAAAACAGTCGCAATACGAAAATCGCCATACATCCCAGGAGGATTATGGCGAGGATACTCGTTCTTGTATAAGTTCGGCGCCGCATATTACTCTAGTAAATTATACCACTAATGCTATTAGTTAGCGTAGTCGGTCGACTCTGGTGCGGTCATTGCCGAAGCGACGGAGCTGCCCTTAATCTTTTCAAGTGCGGTCAAGCGCGCATTTTGTACCTCTAGTTCAGATTTGCGAGCGGTAAGCTCGTTGATTTGATCGTCGAGACCCTGTGCTTCATAGCTATATGCAGTAGTTTTTGTAGCTTGAGTAAGATAAATGAGTCCGAGTACC
Source organism: uncultured Candidatus Saccharibacteria bacterium (assembly GCA_964534725.1). GTDB lineage: Bacteria > Patescibacteriota > Saccharimonadia > Saccharimonadales > Saccharimonadaceae > Nanosynbacter. Next base: position 3,972 of record CAZHRI010000006.1, on the reverse strand, counting down.
GTAATCATCAGAGCCACCAGCACCGTATGAGCTACGGGACCGAGCTTGGTTTCGGAACGGTAGCGAGTCGCATTTTGATTGCGCCGCATCGCCTGGACATTGGCGCGTCGTGGGGTAAATGTGGTGGTTCGTGTTTGTATCATAATTTCTATTTTGTTTTTTTGGTAGCGCCAACTAGACCACCCTGCAGTTGCAGCGGTAGCCTAGTTGGCAGTGTGTGGTTACTCCAAGTGTAAGACGGGCTTATTTAGCCGCGGCGAACGAGAACAGTCTCGGCCTTGTCTGCGTCTTGGAATTGTACTTTGATGTGGATTGGCATTTTTTCGCCTCCTCCTGGTTTTTATTTTTTAACTGCGGCCCGAAGCTTGGCGCTTCGACTCCGCGGATTGTGGACGTCATATGTGCTACCGTCGAGCGGTTTTTTCGTCAGCATGTCGAGTTCGGCCTCATACCCTGCATCTGCCTGCTCTTTGAAGTATTGCTTTACTAGTCGATCTTCGAGACTATGAAAGCTGATAACTGCCACTCGACCACCCTTGCGTAGCAACCTGGGTAGAAGTGGAAGTAGCTCACCAACAAGCCTTAGCTCCTGGTTTACTTCAATCCGTAACGCTTGAAAGGTGCGAGTCGCTGGATGGCGCTTGCCAGGTGTGCGACCTACTTCTTTGACAATATCGGCGAGTTGACTCGTCGTTTCGAGTGGTCGATGCTGGATAATTGCCTCAGCAATTCTACCGGCTCTTCCTCTCGGCTCTTCACCGTACCTCACAATGATGTCTGTCAGTTCCTGTTGAGAATACTGATTAACGACCATTGCTGCAGTCAACGTTTGCCGACGATCCATTCTCATATCGAGTGGACCATCATTTCGAAACGAAAACCCTCGCTCCCCCCTGTCAAGTTGCGGTGACGAAACCCCCAAGTCAGCCAAAATCATGTCAAATGTTTTGCCTTCGCCTATCAGCTGCGTTGCGGCCGAGACAAAATCTGTCTCGAGCATCGTCGCTCCCTGGCGAACCAGATCCTGCACATGGCCAACCGCGAAATCATCGCGATCTACCAATGTCGAATCTGAGTAGTTGTCTGTCTTCGCAAGAATCTGCCTGGCATGACCTCCGTATCCTGCCGTGAGATCGAGGTATCGATCACCAGGGCGCGGATTTAGAAGCTGCACGACTTCATCGAGTAAGACAGGAACATGTACTGGCTCGTCCTTCGACGACTCCAGCTGTGGTGGATGTTCTTTTATACTCATTCCCCTACTATAACAAATAGCAGGGCTACTTCCAGAAATATTCTTAAAGTAGTCGAGATCACCTAACTGGGCAATGAATTGAGGCTATTTGTGTTTTGTTTGTTCTGTTTGTTTTTGTTGGTCTTTAGGGCAACGTGTTTGTGCGAAAATGATAGTCAGAGACATACCATAAGAAAACATGTTGCGCTTGAGAGACTTATGTGTGAGGTGGAGTTTTTTGGGAGGTGTTTTAAGGAATGTACATGCTGTTTTTAACGTGGAGCACAGGGGCCACTGCCCTTTTCCATCACCCAGATAGCTGATCTCGAGAGTGTTCGTTCAAATTGTTAATGTACTTTCAAGCAATACAGTTTCAGGCTATGCCAATTTATCCGGTGCACCAACTCGCCAGTACTGCCCTACACGGACGGCGATCAGATCGCGGTCAATGCTTGCGTAGTCGAGTAGATGCTGCTCGATAACCACTCGACCCTGTTTTTGGTCAAGCTTTTGGGTTATCTTACCTCGTCTAAATTTGACGTTCAGGTCGGCCAGTTCTTCGTCAAAGATGTTATTACCGGCAAGAGCTGGTTCAACTTCTCTGTCCCAGATCTGTTGTGGGTACATATGGAGATATTCTCCAAATCCCCTTGAGAGCACCACACCACTAGCAAACTCTGCCCGAAGTTCTGTCGGTATCGTCAATCGACGCTTATCGTCCAGCTTTCGCTCAAAGTAGTCCATGGTTGGTTGTCTAGTGCTACCCTTTCGACCTTTTGCCTGAAGTTGTTATTGTTTGCGGTGGTTTTTTGTTTTGCTGTAGCTGTTACAAGCTACTTAGCTTTGCCACTGCCCTTACTATACTACCCCCCGCTACCCACTTGCAAGCCTTTTCTACCCATTTTTTGGTTATTCTACCCAAAATAAAAGTTTTCCACATTTCTGTGGAAAACTCTAGTGTTTAGCTGATTTTTGCTACGCTATATGTGGTGTATACGCTATATCTAGCGTTTTCTTCACCCAGCCTCATCGGGCTCTAATCCAAGAGTCAACGCACCGCGTTTCCGCTGTTGCGATTGTTGTTGTTGCCTGGGTTGACTTCATCGGTGTTGAGGTTCGCGCTGAAAGCGTTGTTCGAATTGTCCGGATTGGCCGAACTAGACCACAGACTACCCCAACTGCCCTGGTCGTCAAAACCCTCCCACCAGTTGCCAGAAAAGGCCCAACGACACAGTGGCGCACCCTTTCAATATTACTCATTGTACCAGTTCCAGCGTACCAGACCTGGTGAGACCTTCGACGGCCTCGTCTCCATACAGAACTAGGCTGCTATAAGCGATAAGCCTAGTGAATATTGTCTCTTGGTATGCTTTTCGGTCAGCAATCTACCAAAGCAGCCGACCAGATCTATAGCGTTAAACGCAGATGCCGTCGAAGAGCTGCCTAGATAGAGCTAGCACCAAGCACACCTCCACTATACTACATTGAAACTCGACTTAGTAGCTTATGGTTCTTGTAGTGCTTCACCGGCCCAGTATACGAAGCCCTTATTTCGACTGAACAATCTGGACTGGACAAAGCTTTTAATAGATTACATTTTAATCGTTTGCCGGGATGTATCCTAAGCGGATAGATTACTGCACCCAGAAAAGCCCCCCTTGGTGCATTCCTGCAAATGTCTTTTATGCGGATGCAGCCTCAGGGCTAACTCATCTTTTAAATACTCTTCGACTATCGAAACCGCCTGAATCAATTCAGTCTTATCTCCAGAAACTGCATAAAAATCGTCAACATATCGCCCATAGTGCTTGAGTCCTAGTTTAAAAGTCACAAAACGATCTAGCTGGTCAAGGTACATATTACTCAAAAGCTGCGAAGTTAGCTTTCCTATCGCAATCCCCTGTCCTTTTGGCTGCCTAAATAAACTCTTGGTTGGCGGCAAGCCCCTCCAAGCTGAACGAGGGCAGCCAAACTGTACATCCTTAGTGGGGTCGCTAAATATAATTACCCTCCACAAGAACTTACACAGCTGATACACAAACCCTTGATTCGCAAACTGCCGATCTAGCCCCCACATCGCCCTATTGTAGAGCTTTTTACGATTCAAGCTCATGAAATACCCCTCGAGATCTAGTTGTAGTACAAAAGCCTGCTTGGTGTAGTTTTGACTAACTGAGCGGATGCGGTGGTCTAGTCGCCTCATACCATATAAAGTCCCCTTGCCTTTTCGACAACTATAGTTATCTTCTATAAACCGTGCATCCCACCACGGATTTACCTGGTTGAATAAAAAGTGATGCACTACCCTATCTCGGAAGTCAGCTGCAAAAATTTCTCGCTTGACCGGCCTATTGACTATAAAGGCCGTTGAGGGACGCGGCGTGTATGTTCGTGAATAAATCTCTTGTGCCAAGGCGCAAATCTCCTCCTTGGCAACCCTATCAAACTCCACAACTTGTGGTTTTTTAGTTTTGCCAATTCTAGCTTTTTTATAAGCTTTTTCAAGCTCAGCCCTTAGCCAATTTATCCGTTCATTTTTATCGGTCATAAAATTTTCCTGTGGCAAGCCAGTCGACTCGGCGGGTTCGGTCGTGGTCACTCCCTCGCACCATGCCTCGCTTTGTGGCTTGCCAGAAATTAACCCCTCCGGGGTCTCTAGCTCGCCTTGAGGCGTAGCTAGAGACCCCATCAGGCTTAATTTAAGAGGCAACGCACCGTGCGCCCGCTGCCGCGAGCGT
>CAZHRI010000005.1:0-15877 GCA_964534725.1 uncultured Candidatus Saccharibacteria bacterium | reverse complement strand
CTGCATTTCAGAAGGGCTTCAGTTCCGGTAGCTACGAACAGTGTCGACTCTAGTCTTAGCGAGTAAACCGCAGCCTGCGCACCACCCGTCAGTGAATCTGCTATTTTATATTGATGACAAGATAGCTCTTATGGTATGATGATGTCAGTAACAGTAGTCATCGGGGGGAGTACAGGCATGCTAGACGGAGGGCCGTCACGTGTATCGCAATCGTTAGAGCGCAGACCTCTGCACAAAGCAGAGCCTGTTCGTCGCATCCCCGAGCCACAAGCGGTTCCAGAGCCGGAGCCTCGTCCACCGGTGAGCGTCGCTCACCAGGAGCGATCAATTCCCGCTACACAGAAGCCGTCGAAGAATAAAAAGCCATTCGCACTCATGATCATTATACTCGTCATTGCGCTCGCAGGAGTTGTCGGTTGGTATATCTGGAAGCAGACAGGCGCACTTAACGGTGCGATTGACAGAGATAGGTACCAAGCAGTCCTACTAAGTGGCGGACAGTCATATTTTGGCAAGCTTGAAGTACTTGGCGGAGGTTACTTGAGGTTGAGTGATGTGTTTTATGTTCAGTCGGGCGACTCGACTGACACCGCTGATTCAACAGATACAACCGACGACGCAAGTATGCAGCTAATCAAGCGCGGTGGAGAGGTCCACGGCCCGGAGGATACAATGCTTATTAGCCAAGACCAGGTTGTGTTCATTGAGAATCTCAAGACCGACAGTAAGGTGTCTGAACTGATCGATAACTATAACTCCGGCGGTAAGTAGTACATGGCCCGCGAAAGGGCAGGCATACGATTGTCTCGCGAAGACAGCAGCTCTCGACTACGGAGGCTATTCGCTGCGCTCGGTATAAAAAACCTGCTACGTATCGGTATTGGAGTGATTGTTATTGCCATTGCCGTAGGCGGATACATCTGGTGGTCAACACCGGTCATCGATAAGGCGCTCGTGGCTGATGCGTCTTTTTCAGTGTATGCGCCTCGAAAAGCTCCGAGCGGGTATGTGATTCAGGAAAGTCGTACTCGTCTGAGTAGCGACACTCTGACGTATGCGTTTCGTGATGCACAGGCAAACCGTGACATAGTTGTCACCGTGCAGCCACTGCCTTCGGGTTTTGATATGGCTCAAATGACCGAAGGTGGATCTATTGACCGCATTACCACCTCGTCAGGAGCACTGTATAACCTGTCAGCCGGTGGCGCGAGCAAATACCTACTGAGCACCGGTGATAGTCTTATTTTTTTGACCTCATCGACCGCCATCGATACCGCAACGATTAGTTCGATAGCCGATAATTTAGTGAAGCTCAATTAACTACTGAACAATCTGAACCAGGCCGAACGAACCTGTCTTGACGATGGTTTCTTGGGCCGCCTCTGACTTCATGCGCAGCTTGAGGTCGCCGCTGTTTGCCCCGGTCTCGATATAGCCTTCCATGGTCGAGGTGAAGTTTGTGCCCTGGTTTTCAATACCTGATGTCGTCGCATCTGCATCGCCAACCCCACAGTATGAGCCCCAGTGTCCTGGTGCCGAAGAGGCAAGGGTTGCCGTCGTATTGACACACCAGTTGCTTGTGGTGAGTGAGCTTGGGCCAGTGATACCAAAGCCTATGCCGGTAGTGTCGAGCGTGGCTTCGTGGATAATCACAAATTTATAGTAATACTTTGTATTCGCCGCAAGAGGGAATGAGAGGCCGTTGACGTCAACTGGGGTGATGGTGCTATTAGAGGTGTCGCTTGATGCCACCTTTGATACCGGCAGAGGTGTTACGCAATCCTTCCAGGTACCGTTTTCGTAACAGCGGAACTTTCCGGCATTTGAGTTATAATACATTGCCCCATTTGTGCCAGCTGGGTCGCCAGCGGTATTCTTTGTATCAAGCACCAGAAGTGTGGCGTTCGCATCCACCGCGCCCAGCGTGATTTGATTGCTCGCTGCGCTGGCGGTAAGCAGCGTTTGTCCGTTACCCTGCAGCGAGACATTGCCACTGATGTTGGTGGTTGAGCCGCTATTGCCCACATTAACCGTGCCAGCAAGCGTAGTACCGACGTTTAAGGTGCCACTACTAGCTGCGGTGTCTATCGTACCACCCTGGATTAACTGAGCAGACAGCGTGCCAGATACATTCACGTTACCGCTCAAAGCAGTCGTACCCGAAGGCTTGATGACAAAGTTGCCCGAGCTATCTTGCTGCCCGCCGTAGATAGTATCTGTTGCAATGTCGTTTATCGTACTAGCGCCAACTCCACTGAGAGAGTTGCCGTCGAGATAGGTACGATTGGCGCTAGTGCTGTCTATGCTGATGGCGTGTCCGGTGCCGACAGTATCACGGAATGTGTTACGGGAGATGGTGTTGTCGTCTGAGTTTCCGACAATCCAGATAGTGTGGTTAGCGCCAGTACCACCGTTATCCATAAATAAATTATTGCTAATCAAGTTGCTACTCGATGTGGCAAGTCGTAGACTGTGGCTCGTATTGTTTTTTAGGCTGTTGCCAATAATAGTATTAAATGAGGACGCGGTTTGCATTTCGATGGCACCGTTAGTATCGGAGCTTCCGTCAATGCTGTTGTTGGAGATGAACGAGTGAGTGGCTGCTGCCATGCGAATGGCCATGGTCACGCCGTTGAACGAGTTATCGGTGACGCGGTTGTTGGCTGATGTATCAAGGTTGACGCCTCTGCTGGCGCTGTTGATGAAGGCATTGTGGTGCATGTGGCTATTATGGCTATTGAGGGCAACGACAGCATCGCCACGAAGGTGCGTGAAGGTGTTGTTGCGAACGATAGCCCCGGTTGAGGCAGTGGCGCCAGAGCCAGAGCCGACATTTGTAAGTGATACTGCGGTGATCTCGTTGCTAGAGATGAGGTTGTCGCGATTGCCGTGGAAGGTCAAATCATGAATTGTGATGTTGCTATTGCCACTGGTGGGGTTGCTGTTGACAACAAGGGGTATTGAAGCGTCAAAGCCGTTACCCACTGTGACAACCGAAGCAGCACCGGCACCACTCAGCGTAATGTTGCTCGGAATAACGATACTGCTGTCAAGAAAGTAAGTACCCTCGGATAGATAGACAGTACCACCGGATACAGGCAGGGCCGCTATTGCAGCGTTGATCTGTACTTGGTCGCCATCTATGACGCCCACACCAAGTGTATTGTCTCCGTCGGCCACGAAGTCGGCACTGTCTTTCAGCGCCTGGCTCGAGGTACTCGCAGCAACAATCTGGGTGGGAACCTTGCTGTCGCTCTTCCATTTGCCGTTTGCATACACAAGCAGTTGCTTGGTGGTAGTGTCGTAGTAGAGCATACCTTCGGTTGGCGAGGTGGGGCGGGTCGCGGTAGATCCGCCGGCAAGGGTGAGGCTTTTACCTGATGCGACAGTGACGTCTTGTGCGAGTTCGATACTTGTCGCATTGGTGCCGCCAATGGTGAGCTGTCCCGCAGTGGCGGTGTCGACTGCAGGAGCGAGCAGGGCAGATTCTGACTGGATAGCCCCGGCCAGATTAATGCTGCCCGACTGGAGATCGCTCGTTTTCTCGATAAAGTCATCAGCAGTTCGGCCGTCAAGTGACCCCGCGCTCATGGCGTAGGGCACGGCACCTAGCTGGATACGCGGTGACATTTCGCCGTCCCATGCGATGTCATTGACGTTTGCGACTTGATTGGTGCCGCCAATATTCATGGTCAGCCACAAGTCATCGCTCCAGTTGACAGCACCATTGAAGGCACTTCGAGCGCCGAGCTTGACGTTCAGATAGCCGTTGACGACTTTCACGCGGTAGTCTTCTCCTGTCGTTGGGCCGTTTTCGTCGTAGTATGTCTCGGACCAAATTGATCCGCCGCCAGCCTGAAGGTTGTAGAGGCGGAAGCTGACGTTGTAGCGCCCATCAGGAACGACACCCCCAGAGGCGTTCCGAAGTCGAGCTGAAAAACTAATGGTCTGAGGGGCGGCTAACGCATCGCGCGAAAGCATTAACAATGTTGTAATAATAACAACAAGCATCAAACCAAGACATACTTTTAGCAAAATATGCCGTCTTCTCAGTACAGAGGATGGACGTGACCACACGATCATTTTGAGCGTTTTTACCCCCGTTAGGGTTCGTAAATATTTGTTTCACTTGTGACGTGTGGTGGTCCATCAAAGCTTGTAGATATACTACCACAAGCACAATAAAAAAGACAACGTGAAGCGGCCGAATAGCACGTCTCGAACGACAGAGTCAGTGTGGTACAATAGCACTAGCATTTAAGGTATGGAAGTAGGGATATTGTGAAAGTCTGGCGCGCTGTCGTTGTGGTAGTATTGGCCATCGGTATTTTTATGGCGCCACTCCCTGCGCTTGCTGCTGACCCGAGCAACGGTGGTGTTCAGGGCTACGCCGCAGACCGGGCTATTGATTTTGGCACCATTGTTGAACTCACGGGCGACAACTCTGACCGAGTTAAGATTGCCACACAGAAAGACCTCCAAAACATGTTCGGCGTAGTGGTTGATCCGCGCCAGCTATCGGTCCAGATATCGAACGAGTCAGTAGAGAACGAAACATATGTTGCGGTCTCGGGCACCTATACGGTGCTTGTCAGTACTCAGGGGGGAGCAATTGCGGCGGGTGATTATGTGACCCTTTCTTCGATTAATGGTGTCGCTATGAAGGCCGGAACAGAAGAGCTGACAGTATTTGGCCGAGCAGCTGCGGGATTTGATGGCAAGGGCGTGACACTTGGCAAGACAACGCTCAAGGATGTAGATGGCAACACAACTCAGTCAGTGGAACTTGGTTCGGTTCCGGTCACGATTGACATCAAGCGTAATCCAAATGAAAAGTCGACCAAAACAGATGTGCCAGAGTTTCTCGAGCGTATTGGCCAGGCTATCGCCGAGAAAGAAGTCAGCCCTATCCGCATCTATCTCAGTATGGCAATTACCGCCATTAGTCTGATTGCAGGCATCATCGTGCTGTACTCGGGCGTAAAAAACGGGGTCATATCTATTGGGCGAAATCCGATGTCCAAGAAGTCTATCTTCCGTGCGCTTCTTGAAACGATTTTGACGAGCTTCTTGATTTTAATAATTGGCCTATTTGCGGTATATTTACTACTAAGACTATGATTCGATAAAGGGTGGGTATGGGATTATTTAAGAAAGCAAAAAAACAGTCAAGTCAGCCGGCAGTCGTAGCCGAGCAGGTCTTTGACGATGCCTACCGAAAAGAATTGCGTCAGATGGGCCAACAGCATTTTCAGCGGTTGCTTGAAGAGAGCTCGGCCGATCTAAAAAATGATGTCGACGCTATTCTCGAGCAGCTTACTGGCTCGCTCCGTCGTCACATGGCGAGTCAGCTTGATCTGGCCATTACTCGTGTCAATAATGAAATTTCAAACCAACTCAAAGCGCAGATGAGCGAGTATAACCGCGTGTCGAGTGAGGCTCAGGAGCTTGTGATTCAGTCCCTTAGCCGCAACGCCCAGGCGGTTCATGAGAAGTACCAGCAAATGGCGACAAACCTTCAGCAAGTAGTTGCCAACCAAGAGGTGATGATGGTTGGTGTATTTCAGGACAATCAATCACGAGTTGCGGCTGTACAGTCTGAGCAGGACAGAGCGCTAGAGCAGCTGCACGAGAGCGTCAGCGCAGCGAAGCGCCAGTCTGATGCGGTAGTAGAGCAATTGCGCCATGAGAGCGAAGCGCAGTCGCGCACGCTCGGTGAGATATATCAGCAGACTGCTGGCGGTGCCTCCGAGATGAAGCAGTCGCAAGAGTCGGCAATTCGCTCGCTCGAGCAGACGGTTGCATCGCTCCAAGAGCAGCAGGGCCGCTTGCAGCAGATGATTGACGACTCGATTTCTAAGCAAAAAGCCTTGGCTGCCGAGCTAGTTCACGAACATATGGCGCGAATCATCGAGCACTACATTATTGGTGCGCTGGGCGAGCGCTCAGACCTCGCAAAAGACTTGCCGGGTATCCTCGAGAAGATGCAGCAGCACAAGCAAGAGATGATGGACGATATGACACTATGAGTCAGCAGCAGACTTACCAGCTTCCGCCCAGCCTTGCCACTCAGACCGATCTGAGGCGGCTAATCAACGAAGTTGAACGTCTCGATAATTCCGCGACGACGGCAGATATTCGTGCGAAGGCAGGATATCAGTCGAATGACGGTCTCATTTTGTCAGATCAGCTACAGGATTTTGTCGCAACAAACCAGCTTGACCTCAATGACGCACGTAGCCGGACTGAACTTATTGCGAAGTTGCGCCAACTAAAGGACGAGACACCTGTTGTGCATGTGACGTTTGCTGCGACCGCTTCTCAGGACGAATTGTCAAAACTAGTGGACTGGGTGCGTCAATCGGTTCACCCGCAGGCGGTGCTGACAATTGGCTTACAGCCAGAGCTTATTGGCGGCGCGTATATCCGCACGACCAATCGAGTGTTTGATCTCAGTGTGCGGGCGCAACTGGCCGAAGGGCGACAAATTATTGCCAAGGAACTCGAGATGCTTGAAGGGGTGGTTCATGGAACAGCCTAACAGCAAGCAGTTTGATGCGTTGGTCGCCGCAGGTAATCCTGTCGGTGAGATTATCGGTATCGATTCATTTTTGATTAAGGTGAAGGGGCTGCAACCGACAAATGTGCACGCGCTGGTGCGATTTGACGACGACACTCGTGGCTATGTGCATCATGTTTACGAAGATTTTGTGATGGTAATGAAGCTTAACCCAACACCGCTACAGGTTGGGGCGGTGTGCGTGATTGAGAATACAGAGCTACTCACAAAAGTGGGCAAGAATTATATCGGTCGTGTGGTGAATGCATTTGGTGAGCCGATTGATGGCAAGGGTCCGATCACGCCAGACATGGACTGGGAAATTTTTCATAATGCACCAATGCTCTATGAGCGAGAGTTGCTCGACACGCCGATTGAGACGGGCGTAACGCTGATCGATCTCGAGTATTCGTTGGCGCGCGGCCAGCGCATGGCAATGCTTGGAGACAGTAAGGTCGGCAAGACCGCGCTTGCAGCGCAGGTGGCAATTAACCAGAAAAATTCCGACGTGATCGTCATCTATGTGTTGATTGCCAAGCGTCAACGTGACGTCGCTGAGTTGGTGAACAATCTCGAACGCAATGAGGCGCTGAGTAAGGCGGTCGTCATTGTCACAAACTCATTTGACTCATTGGTTGCAACCTATCTTGTACCCTACGTAGGTGCCGCACACGGTGAATATTTCTGGCACCAGTGCAATATGGACACCATTGTGATTTACGACGACCTGACCGCCCACGCTCAGGCATACCGAGAAATTTCATTGATTGCTGGTGTCAGCCCAGGCCGCGACTCGTATCCGGGCGATATGTTCTATACGCACTCGAGCTTGCTTGAGCGTGGTGGCAAAACAGCCTCAAATCACGCCACCCAAACGTTAATTCCGATTGTGTATGCGCCGGGCGCAGACATCACGGCGTATCTGCCAACAAACATTATGTCGATTACTGACGGTCAGTGGATTCTTGATGGCCAAATCTTTCGTGATACGATGCGCCCCGCGGTTAGTACTGGCCTATCTGTCACACGTGTTGGTGGTGTGGGGGCAAACGCGCGTCAAAAATCACTAGCTGACCGGCTCAACAAGACACTGGCAGGGTATCGGACCGCCGAAGAGTACGCGCACTTTGGTACTGAACTTTCTGCGGATGCGCAGGCAGACTACGACAAGGGTAAGGTGCTATTTCGCTTGATGAACCAAGAGATTGGCGAGATTTATAGCTTTGTCGAGCAGCAGTTCTTGATGCAAATCGTGCTTGATAGTCGCCCAGAAGAGATTATCGATGTCGCCGCGCTCAAGGCCAAGGTTCATGACTATGCGCCTAGACTTCAGGAGGACAAAGAGCTGAATGGTAACTTTGATGAGCTATGCGCTGCACTCAAAGCAGAGGTGACAACTATCGATGAAGTGAAAAAAGCCGCCATCGAAAAGCAGGCCAAGATAGAGGCCGAGAAGAAGCGTCAGTCCGAAGAGGCTGCTCGAGTTGCTGCCGAGGCGAGCGGTCAGGCCGCGCCTCCAAAGGAGGAGAAGTAGATGCGTCGCCCGCTCGAGATTAAGGCCGAAGAGTCATCAGTTCGTTCTGTTGTAAGTTTAACATCGGCGCTCGAAAGTCTGAGTAGTATGCAGATTGCCAAGACCAAGAACAAGGTGCTGATATCGAATCAGTTTTTTGACGAAGTGTGGACTATCTACAAGCAGATTCGTGTTGACGTACTGTTTAATTTTGGACGTGCACCCGAAGAGAAGCCCATCGAAAAAGAGCTATTGATTCTTATTACCGCCAAGGCAGGGCTGAGCGGCGACATTGACCAGCGTTTGATTCGTAAATTCGCCGAGCGCTATAATCAAGCCGAGCACGATGTCCTGGTTATTGGACGACATGGGGCGCTAAAGCTTCGTCAGGCACACCTGGACTATGACTACTACTTCGACCTGCCAGGGGGAGACTACATCAACGTTGATCCGCTGATGGACATTATCAAAAAGTATGCACGAAGCCGCATCTTTTACCAGAACTACGTTTCACTCGGCCAGCAGACAATTGAGGACGTCGATTTGAGCGAGGTGGTATCGAGTAAAGGCCGTGTTGCTGACATGGACACCGTGGGTGACGATGTAGTCAGCGAGAAGACCTACATATTTGAACCTGGTGCCTACGCCGTCGTCGCCTATCTCGAGAGCTCAATTTTGCGCCTGACGATTTCACAGTTCATCTATAACAGTCGCTTAGCCCAAGTCGCCAGTCGTTTTAAGGCGATGTCAGCTGCTAAGGAGCGGTCGGTCGAGACTGCCAGTAGTTTGCGGCTCGAATACAACCGAGCCAAGCGCAACCAGATCGACACCCGTCTGAAGGAGTCATTGGCAGGCCTAAAGAAAATACGTGCCGGAGGAGTTGAAGTATGAGCGAGCAGGTAGCCTACAAAAAAGGTATCATCCGAGCCCTGAAGGGACTGGTTATCAAGGTCCAGTTCATCGAGGACATGCCCGATATCAATGAAATGCTGTTTGTCGACAATGAGAATAAGTCGCCGCTCCTTGTCAGTAGCTTGACCGGTGGTGATACTGCCGTATGTCTGAATATCGGTGGTGACTACAGTATTCAAAAGGGTGACGTCGTATCGCGGAGCGGCCACAGTCTAGAGATTCCAGTTGGCGAGGAGATGATTGGTCGCGTGTGGGACGCCATTGGTCGGCCAATCGACGGCAAGCCACAGCTCGATGATGCCGTGCTCGAAAAGATGCCAAAGCGCGCCATTTTCTCTCCAGCCTTTCAAGAGACGAGCTTAGAGAATCGGTCAGATGACATGCTCGAAACCGGACTGAAGGTGCTCGACTTTTTCACTCCTTTCGTCAAAGGTCGAAAGATCGGTATTGTCGGTGGTGCTGGTGTGGGCAAGACAGTGTTGACTATGGAAATTATCAATAACGTCGCCGAAGGTTCGGGTGCCATCAGTATGTTTGCTGGTATTGGCGAGCGTATCCGTGAAGGTCACGAGCTGTATAAGACGCTTGAGGACAATGACCTACTTCGGACGACAGCCATGTTCTTCGGTCAGATGAATGAAAATCCAGTTCAGCGTTCGCTGGTTGGTCTCAGCGCTATCACCCTGGCCGAGTATTTCCGCGATGACCAGAAAAAAGACGTGCTGCTATTTGCGGACAATATGTACCGCTACATTCAGGCGCGCAATGAGGTCTCGACAATTATCGACCAGACGCCAGCTGAAGGTGGCTATCAGCCAACAGTATTTTCTGACGTCAAAACCTTCCAGGATCGACTCGCCAGCAACGAGAATGGTTCAATCACTGCGTTGCAGACTATTTATGTGCCTGCAGACGACCTGTCTGACCCCGCCGTGCAGATGATTCAGCACGAGCTCGACTCAACCATTGTGCTCTCACGCGCGGTGGCAGCCCAGGGTATTCGTCCAGCGGTCGATATCTTGGCCTCAAAGTCGAGCCTCCTTACACCAGAAATTGTCGGTCGTCGGCACTATGAGTTGGCGACTCGCGCGACGGCCATCTTGCAGAAGCACGAATCACTCAAAGGCATCATTGCAATTATCGGTGAGTCAGAGCTATCGGCCGAAGACCGAGATGATTACACCAAGGCCAAAGAGCTAATCCAGTTCTTTAGTCAGCGTTTCAACGTTATGGAGAAGGTGACAGGCGTACCGGGTGAACACGTGACTCGTGAGCAGATGCTCGATGAGGTTGAGGCAATCATTGGCAAAGCCGTAGACGCACCAGCGCCCACGACCGAGCAGCCGCAGTCCGAGACTGACACCGAGCCGCGGTCAACTGAGCCAAAGACAGAGGAGCAGTAATGCCCGAGCAGACGACAGAGCAACTAGTCGAGCAGCCAAGCAAGTCTACCGACTCTCCAACTATGTCCGTCAAAGTTTACGCTCCGTTTCAGATGTATTTCGAGGGCGAGGCTTACAGCGTCAGTGCTGAAAACGCGACTGGCCCGTTTGATATTTTGCCGCGTCATCGCAACTTTCTCTGTATGCTGGTGCCATGTCAGCTCAAAGTACGCCCTGTTGACGGGCCCGAGCGATCGATCAAAATCCACCGCGCCCTGATGCACGTCAAAGCTGACAAAGTCGTCGTCTTTATGGACGTCTAGTCTCTAAAGAAAAACGGCCGGGAGCGTGTAGGCTCCCGGCCGTATTGTGTGTGGTGTCTGGCCTGTTACAGGCCTTCGACGCTCACGAGAACACCCTGGTGGGTTTGCTCTCCCTTCATTATCATGCCAACCTCCAGCGACTGCCAGTTTTCCAGGCTGGTTGTCCGGTCAAAGCTGCGCCCCTCAACGTCCCGCAGGACAACTGAGTAAGTTTCGCTCTTGCCCGTACCTACACGCTGATCTGCGTGCTCGAGTGTGGGTTCTGGCCAGTAGGGTGCGGTTGTGCCGCTCGACGTGTCGTAGTGGTCGACGACCCAGCGGTCCACCTGGTAGACATACCAAGTCTCGTACACCGGTTCGTCTCGGTACACCGGCTCCTGGTACGTTTCCGTACGATAGACGGTCTCATAGACGGGGACGGTTCGAGTGCAGTACTCGGTCTCCGTACTGAATGTGCCATTGCCGTTATCGACAGTGCGAGTACCACAGACGTACGTCTCGGTGTTGGTGCCAGTTTGTCTAGTCTCGGGCACTTGACGGGTCCGGGTCTCGTAGTGGTCGAAAACCTGCTCATAGTGGTGCACCTTCTGGCGTTGACTGAGAACACGGCCGTCGCCCGGCAGAGTCCAGCCTTCGAGAGTCAGAGTCCGAAACTCTTCAACCTCAATCTGGCGCTGCCAAGATAGGCCTGTCACCTCAAGATCAACGGTGGAGGTTGCGATGTACTGGTCGTAGAACCAGGTCGCGCCACCACCACTAATGCCCAGTGCCCCAAGGATAATCAGGACAATGGTCACGATCTTCTTGCGAGCACCGACCCAGTGCATCAATTGCTGAGGACGGGTCAGAACCAGGACAGGGCTAGCCTGTTCCTCCTCTTCGTTGTCCTCGCTCCTGGCATACGGGTCTTGACCGGCGCGGGGTAGACTGCTGCTCGGCAGGGTGCGCCTTTGCTGAATGTGTGGCTGATCTTCAAGTGTAGCCAGTCGGTCCAAGTAGGTCAGCGTGGCGTCCACTCTGTCTACTTCTAGGTCTTCCTCGCTATCGAGCGTACGACCTGCAGCGAACGTGCCATCAACGTACTCCGTTACCGGAGCAGTGAAGTCATCGCCGCTGTAGGTCTGACCGCAGCCACCACAGGTGGTAGCGGTGCCCTGGTTCGGTTCGCCGCAGCCACCGCAGTTCCAGGTTGGCCCGGACGCTGCGTAGGCCAGAGTTGCCGAATCGGTAATGATCTGAGCATTTTCTGGTAGGTACGGGGCTTCGGACGGGTCAAGGGCTTGGTTACGTACGTCGCCGCACAGGGGGCAGCTGAGCATATCGCCCCTGATGCCCTCGGTGCGACACTGTGCGCAGTTCCACGCGCCCATACGGACGGTCATAGTGCCTCCTCAGGCTAGGGGGGTTGGTAGATTGTAAAAGGACAATACTACTTATATTATACAACCGATGCTAGTATAAGTCAACTGATGTCTCGATAGAACTAGAGTAAACACACCCACATGGTGATGAGTATTTATATTATATATCAAAGTGTATAAAAAGTCAAGTACGACAGGGAAGTTAGCTTTAGCTAACTTAGTTGGTTACAAAGTAGTCAAACGCAAAGGCCTGGTTGGCTGGTGCGGGTGCGCTAGTACAAATGCTAAATCCAGCCTGATCGCGATCTACGTAATATGCAGTTCGACTCGCACCGTTACCGACCGGGCTAATGATAACGTGTGGCTGGTTGCTAAAGCGCTGATTGAAGGTGATACGGATAAAGCAGCCTGCGGATGGGTTGCTGCCGGTGTTGATATTGACGGTACCAGTCGTGTCAGAGCCGTTGACCGATGCGGAGCCGCCGTTGCCAAGAACTCCAGCGGTGATGTTGCGGCTTGGAGATGGGCCAGTAAAGCTAATGTGGTTGGGGATTTCTAGGCTGGCATTGCCACTCATAATCAGCCGAGTAGCGGTAATTTGTGATGCGGTCATTGCGCCACTAAATGATGATGCGCCCGAGACATTGAGGTCTCGAAGAGTAGTTGTCCCCTGCACCGCTGTGTTGGCGGCAACTTGTAGGGAATTAATCTGGGCTTGGCCAAGGTTGGAGTTGCCCGATATCGTCAGGCTTGGGCCCTGAATACTGCCACCACTCTGGAAATTTCCAGCGACGTTGAGATTGCCACGCATGAGTGTCTGACCGTCAATGATGGCGTTGCCGCGGATAGTCAGTGTCTGAGCACTGCTACCAACTGACGCATCAGTGTTGGCAAGTTGTTTGAGGGCTTCTTCTGTCAGCTCCTGGCTGGCGACGGTTGGTTGTACTGGGTCTTTTTGGCTATTGAGGTAATTCACGACGGTGATGACGATGGCGATAATGACCACCAAGAGAAATAGCAAGAAATAGAGGTTGGCTTTTTTTATAAAACGCTTGAGGGGTGATACTTTTTTCTCAGGTTTTGCCGGAGTGGTTGTTTCGGGCTGGGCTGCTGCCTCTTCTTCGGCGAGGTCGTCAGGAGTGCGGCTTAGCGCATCTGCGGGCGCTTCTTGAGTGACCAGATCTTCGCTCTCGCGAGGCTCACTAGTCGTCTCGGTAGCCGGCGGCACATCAGATGCTGGTGTGTCGGTCGTCTCGGGTTGAATATCCGGTGTCTTGTTGTCTTCTTGTGGGTCCATAATCTCGTCTTACTTTTTCAGGTTATGCTTATGTATAGCTTACTATACTCGGCACCCAGGCGCCAGCTTGAGTTTTGGGCCAATGTCATAGATACTATATACAGCTTATGCGATGGAATATATGGGGATATAGTACGAGGGTGCTGCTACTAGTAGCGTTGTTGGTGGTTGGCGGTGCCGGTACAGTGATGGCCAATACTGCCAGTTCGCCTAACTATGAAGTGACCGAGACTGAGTTTGGTGCGGGCGCTGCACTTGAGAGCTGCTCGGGGCAATACTGTGCCAAGGCGACGATTGGTAGTTTGACTGACGAAAGCGGCGAGAGTCCGACTAGTACGGCAGATTTCGGGCCAATTGCGACCGACAGTGAGCCGCTCCTTGAGGTGGTGATTGATGATGGCGTGTCAAATCTCGGTGTGCTTGATATTGAGAAGACGTCCAGCAAGACAACCACCGTTCGGGTACGAAGCTACCTGAGTAATGGCTACACGATGCATATTATGGGTGACTCGCCGGTGTACGGGACGCACCACTTGAGCGCGCTTCAGACTCCAACCGCCTCGACGCCCGGAATCGAACAGTTTGGCGTGAACGTAGTAAAGAACACCACGCCAGACATTGGGGCGGACCCTGTCCAGGTGCCATCAGACCAGATGAGTTTTGGTGAGGTGATGCCAAGCTACGGTACTCCAGACCGGTTTATGTATAGTGACGGGGATGTGGTGGCGCGGAGTGATACCGAGTCAGGGCGGACCGACTATACTATTTCGATGATTATCAACGTGGCGGGGTCGACTCCGGCTGGTCACTACACAAGCGACTTTTCGGTCGTCGTCGTCCCCGTATTTTAATCGTTGTCAGCGATTCTGAAAAATTGTGGAAAACTCATTTGCATTTATCGTGATGCTTGTGCTATGATTCGTCGTGAACCCCTGTGTAGGGACTAAAAAAATAAACAAAAGGAGATATACAAAAATGTATACACTCAAATCAATCGTTCAGCGTGGTGCGCTGGTCGGTGCAGCAGCTTCACTTGCTATTGCAACGATCATCCCAGTTGCGTCTGTATTTGCGGACGCGCTCAACCCGCTGACAGAACGTTCACTGCTCCTGACCAGCTCGGCACCTGGCTTCCAGGACACTGACGGTTCTGGTAACTCAGAAACCAGCCCCAACGCCTGGAATGGTGGTGAGAACTACGCACCAGCAGGCTCAGGTCCAAACGGTAAAAAGACCGGTGAGACATTTACCTTTAGGGTAAGCACTGACAGCCGAGATACACCTGATGGTACGGGTGAGCCACTCAAGGCGATCTCACTACAATACTGTACAACTGCAGCTGGTAATTGCCAGGCTCCAGGAAATAACAGCGGTGACGCACGTACAACAGATCGTATGACTAATGCTGCCGCGCACGTTCTCGCTTCGCCAACCAGCGACTTTGATGTTGTCACTGACGGTACGACACCATGGGCAGAGGACACAATTAGTACTGTACCTGGCACACCCGGTACCTATCGAGTGCTCCTAAACGGTACCCTGACAACTGGCTGGGTAATGAGTACGGACAACAATGAAGACACCGCTCACTCAGGTGCGTTGACTGGCACGAACAACTTCATTACGCTCACCAATACCACTGGTATTAAGCCTGCATTCAACGACAAGATTGAAGTTAAGTTTACTCCAAACTCAACTAACTACATCACTAACCCAGGCACAGGATCATTCTTTGTGAAGATTAATACTTACAAAGATGACAACACAACTGGTACGGCTTTACTGCCTGACACCGAAGCAAATATCATCGACGGCGGTGTAACAGTGGCAAACGTCATGACTGACTCAATCCACATTACAACCAAGGTCCTTGAAACGATGGCCTTCTCAGTTGGTACGCAGAACCCTGACACTCAGCCCACACAGCACGGCTCATGCGATGCCATTACTGTGCTCAACAACAACCGCCTCAACCTAGGTAACCCTGATGCTGAGTTCTCACTAGAGACCACTAGGGCTTGGGACACACACTCATACTGGCGCCTAAGCTCTAACTCATCTGGTGGTGCTACAGTTTACTACTCAGGTGATACGCTTCGAAATACTGTTGGTGACCACATTGCCGACATGGCCGACCAGGGTACTGGTGAGCCTGTTCGAGCTCACAGCCAGCCAGGTACCGAGCAGTTCGGACTCGCCCTAGTTAATGCCGGTGCGGATACTATGGATACAGATCCTGTCACTAGCCTCACCTTCCCAACGAACTGGATAACACCAAACATCGCACCTCTCAACATTGAAACTGCGTATGCAGGTGGAGATGTACCTGAAATCAGCCGCGGAGTTGGTACTGGTAACGGTACTACTGCAGAGAACGCTGAGTTTGCCTTCAGCAAGAACAGCCAGATGGTTCCTGAGATTATTGCTCAGAACAGCAATCAGGTCATTAGCTGTGCAACCTCAAAGGTTCGCTACGTTGGTAACATCGCAGCAGACACCCCAGCTGGTGTATACACAACCAAGATCAACT
>CAZHRI010000004.1:12144-19200 GCA_964534725.1 uncultured Candidatus Saccharibacteria bacterium | reverse complement strand
ACAAAAAATGCACAAAATTGTGCATTTTTCTTCTCTGTAAAACTTCATGGCTGGGCCGGAGGGATTCGAACCCCCGAATGCCAGGACCAAAACCTGGTGCCTTACCACTTGGCGACGGCCCAATATTGCAATGTGTGCCAGTATAGAGACGGGCATTTCACGCAATGACGAGTATATCATAAACCGACCCGCGTATCTAGGAGTTGCGACGTATGAGGGCTTTGTGGATGTCCGAGGCGATGATTGGCAGAACAAAGCTAATGAGAGAGGCGACGATGAGGTGCAAAGAAGCAACCTTAGTAATGTGCAGCGCCTCACCGAGTGGTCCAAAGAACACCAGTGCCTGTAGTGCGATAGAGATGGCCAGGCCAGCGTAGAAGCTGCGATTCATCACTTTGAGCCGCGTCCACGCATAGCCCGTGTCTGATCGAACGGCAAATGCATTACCCCATTGACTGACAACCAGTGCTGCGAATGCCATTGTTTGCGCGTAGGCGTGACCGTAATTTCGTTCGAATAGTATGTATGTAACTAGAGTGAGGCTCGCAATTATGACGGCCGAGATGATGACTCTCGCGATCATTGCGCGGCTCAGCATGGGGGCGTTTGGTTTTTGAGGTTTGCGCTTCATGACGTCGTCTTCGGCAGGCTCAAGTCCAAGCGGAATAACCATTGAAGTGTCGGTCACGAGGTTGACCCACAAAATTTGCACAGGCTCAAGCGGTAGTCGTGTGCCGATAATCAGTGCGCCGAGCATAGACAAGACCTCACCGGCGTTAGTGGCGAGGAGGTAGACGAGCATGCGGCGAATATTTGAGATGATTACCCTACCCTCGCGCATGGCATCGATTATGGTTTTGAAATTGTCGTCGAGTAGGATGATGTCGCCGGCATCTTTAGCGATTGACGCACCTGATCCCATGGCAATACCAATATGCGCGTTCGTGAGAGCGGGTACATCGTTCACTCCGTCACCAGTCATGGCAGTGATATTGCGCTTTTTCAGTAGCGTCAGTAGACGGTATTTTTGTTCGGGTATTACACGTGCGAATACACGAGTTTTGTTGATAATTGGCAAAACTGCATCGTCGTCGAGTGTATCAAGCGTGCGGCAGTCGAATACTTCGTCGCGCGCATTGACCATGCCAAGGCTTTTGCCAATCTGAAATGCTGTTTCGGCATGGTCGCCAGTAATCATGCGCACCGATACCCCTGCGGCAAGAGCGGTTTTTATTGCACCTGCTGCCTCGGTTCGAAGCACGTCCGCAACGGCGACAAATCCTTGAAACCGGAACGGCTGTGCTGCGAGCTCATCAAAATCGCTTACAAGTTTCTTAGTAGTTATGGACGCTAGACCGATAACTCGGTACCCTTTGCGAGTGAGGTCATCAAGTGCCGACTGCGCTGATTTTTGTGCTGCCGGAGTCAGCTCAGAGCGACGCATGATGGCTTCTGGCGCACCTTTGACGTAGATGTCTACGTCAGATCCACGATGCCACATCGCGGCGCTCATCGCGTACTTTTGATCGAATGGCAGCTCGTCAGCTGGTCTTGCGTCCTTATTGAGTAACCCCAGCTTTCGAGCATATGCAACCAGTGCGCTATCGAGTGGATCGTTGAGATTACCGTTCTGGTTGACTGCGCGGGCAACCACACTGTCTATATTAATGGATTCCTTGGCTGCCCATGTCTGCCTGACGGTGAGCCGATTTTCTGTGAGGGTACCCGTCTTGTCTGTGGCGATAGTAGTGATTACGCCCAGGGTTTCTATTGCCCGCATTTGTTGAACCAGAGCCTTCTTTGTAGCCATGCGGCGCATACCCAGCACCAAGATTACTGATATGGCGATTGGCAGTCCTTCTGGAATGGCGCTTACAGACAGGGCGATGACAAATCGCAAGCTTTCGCCGAGCTCCATGCCGCGTGCGAGCGCAAGTATAAATGTTGCGGCTGCGAGTGCACCGACTAGTATAACGATACGGGTGATTAGTCGATCAATTCTTTGCTGGACGGGACTTTTTGTCTCACTGCGTTTTGCGAGTGTGGCGATATTGCCAAACTGAGTGCTATTGCCTGTTGCAATCACGACACCTGTGCCTGTTCCACTGACAACGAATGATCCAGAGAAAAGAATATTGCGCTGCTCGTAAACAGGTTTTTCACCGCGAAGCGTGCTGGTCGATTTCTCTACGGGCAGTGATTCTCCAGTGAGGACCGACTCATCTACGCTGAGATTATCGAGTTCAATTGCACGCAGATCGGCGAGCACCTTCTGACCTTCGCTGAGCAGCACTATATCACCAGGCACGAGCTCGGACCCAAGCACTTGCACCTTGTGTTTATTTCTGATGACAGTTACCTTCTCGGCGGTTTTCTTATTGAGCGATCGAAGGACTTTTTCTGTTGAAAAGCGCTGTACATAGTAAATGCATGCACTGATGGCGATAATTATAAGAATAATAATAGCGTCAAGCTGTTCGCCCTGCCAGTAGCTAATAATAGCCGCGCCCGCAAGTACAAGGGTGAAGATATCGATAAATGGCTCGATCAATTTTCGCCAGAGCGGCATCTTGTGCACTCGGACGGTGTTTGGGCCATACTGCCGTTTTCTTCTCTCGACCTCGTGCATAGAAAGACCTTGAGCCGATGTTTCGAACTTTGATAATGTACGAGCGCTGGAGAGTTGGTAAAACTGCATATGCTTAGTGTAACAAAATACCCGCCGTGAGAGAACGGCGGGTATAGGTCGGTGGGGTCAATCTATCTAATATTGACTAATCGTAGTTGTTTGGCGCGCGACCCGAGCGTCCATGAGATGGAGTCTTGAGGTGCGCGATTGAGTAAGAGTTTGCCGAGTGGACTCTCGACCGAGATGCGTCCGTCGCTTGGATTGGCTTCGAAGCTGCTTACGATGGTGTAGCGAAACAGCTTGCCTTGCTGGTCGACGAGGTCAACGACCGACCCGAGCGCCACACGGAAGCGGTCTCGTTTGCGTGGCAGTGGCTGTGCGGTGGTGAGTGTCAAATGATGGGCGGCTAATTTGCTTTGGGCGAGTTCAAGTGCCGATGCCAGGTCGCTTCGCTGCAACTTGTCGTCGCGCGATTTTGCTCGACCCAGCTCTCTGATTTGGTTGGTTATAGTTTTAATTTCACCTTCGAGCTGGTGAATTTCTTTACGGAGTTCTTTGAAGCCTTGCTTGCTTAGGTACGTTGTTTGCATGACTATTCCCCTTTCTTTTCTTTCGACTTGTTGGTCGTACTCATATTAGACCACGGTAACTTGAAAATCAGCTGAAAAAATGACTATTTTTGCGGCAATGTGACACTTGTGTGGATATTCCCCTCTTTGTCACTGGTAATAGAGATTGTACCGCTGAGCGCTTCGACCAATTGTCGTGCGAGCGGTAGACCTAGGCCATACCCTGCAGTCTCATGTGTTCGATAAAACCGCTCAAAGGCGTGAATAAGGTGCCTGCGGTCTTGGGCAGATCCGGTGTTAGAGACGGACAGAAGGGTGGATTGTTTGCTGTGAGACAGGTTGACGGCGATAATAGACTCATCTGGGCTGTGCTTTAATGCGTTGTCGAGTAGGATGTGGATGATTTCACGAAGTGCGGCCTCGTAAGAGTAGATGATTAGCGTGTCGGGTGCGGTAAGCGTGACTCGCTTTTTAGTGTCCTGGGCGGCGATTGCTGCTGCTACGAGCGAAACGAGCTCTACCTGGTCTGCCGTTTGGCCAAACGCCTTTTCGTTTTGAGACAGCTCAAGGAGCATACTCGATAGCGTGCTAAGATGATCAATTTCTTCAAGATTGCTCTCTAAGGCGCCCCGTAGGTCTGACTTTTTGGCTGAAGGCGTGCGAAGCACTAACTCTGTCTCAGCCTTCATGATGGCGAGCGGTGTTCGAAACTGATGGCTGGCGTTTGATACAAAGCGGGACTGAGCCTCATGTGCCGCCTCGATGGGTTTGAGGGTTTGACGAGCTAAAAAGTAGGCGCCTGTTCCTCCGGCGAGCAAGACCACGAGATTAATGTAGCCGAGATTAGCCATGAGGCTTGCGGTTGCAGTCCTGAGCTGATCTCGCGCTGCGTCTGGGGAGAGGTACACTCCAAGCTCTGATGACTGGCGCTCGTCGGTCAAGATGTAAAGACGAGAGGCAATCTCAGACCTCGCAACCTGAAAGATGATAACGCTAAAGAGCAGACTGACAACCATCAGAATAATCAGGTACCAACCGGCAAGCTTGATCGTGGCATTGGTAAAGAGTCTCATGGTGCTAATTTATATCCAAATCCCCGCACCGTATGAATCAGCGGTTTGGCAAACGGTTTGTCGATCTTTTGCCTGAGATGCTTGATATAGGCCTCTACGTTATTTGGAAGTATGTCGGCATCAAAATCCCAGACATGTTCGATCAGGGTTTTCTTACTCAGGATGCGCCCTGGGTGCTGCATTAGATATTCGAGCAAGGCGTATTCTTTAGCGGTGAGGTCAATAGTTGTGTGTTGACGCGTGACGAGCTTTTCCTGACGGTTAAGTGAAAGGTCGGCCACTTGCAAGATATCGTTCTGAGCAATCGGAGGACGGCGCAGTAGTGCGCGCGTACGTGCGAGGAGCTCATCAATAGCAAACGGCTTAACAAGATAGTCGTCGGCCCCGCTATCCAGGCCTGATGTTTTATCTTCGAGTGTACCGAGAGCAGTCAATAAGAGTATGGGCACCGGGTGGTGTTTTGATCGAAGCTTTTTGACGATATCGAGCCCGTTCATACCCGGAAGCATGCGATCAAGGACCAGCAAGTCGTATGGTTCGGTATCGGCCATGACAAAACCGTCCGTTCCGTCATAGGCTACATCAACCGCGTGATTTTCGTGCCTTAGCGCAGTGGCTATGACGTTGGCAATCTTCCGTTCGTCTTCGACTACTAAAATACGCATCTACCTTTAGTATACTACGGGTACACGCCTAGGGGTAGATGATACAATAGGTAGGTAAAGATAGGAGTGTATCGCGTGAAAACAACGCAACCGATTATAGAAATAGACAACTTCACTATGAAGTTTGGCAGTAAAAAAGTAATCGATAAATTGAATTTTGAGGTAGCGAAGGGCGAGGTTTTTGGTTTTTTGGGCAGTAATGGGTCAGGTAAGACGACTACGCTACGAGCACTCTTGGGCCTCTATGAACCTGCAAGCGGTACGCTTCACATCAACGGTCTCCCCTATCGGGTCGATAGCGATGTCAGTCTCGGATACCTGCCAGAAGAGCGCGGCCTCTATAAGAAAGAAAAAGTTATCGATGTGATGGTGTACTTTGGTGAACTCAAGGGTATGTCGAGCCAGGCGGCACGAGACTTTTCGATGGAGTACCTTGCGCGCGTCGACCTCGCCGACAAGGCAACGACTCGACTCGATAAACTTTCAGGGGGACAGCAGCAAAAAGTGCAGCTCGGTGTGACGATTATGAATGAGCCAGAACTATTGATACTTGATGAGCCAACCAAGGGTTTTGACCCGGTCAATCGTCGTCTGCTGATGAAAATTATTGAAGAGCGAAAAGAAGCTGGTGCAACGATTGTTCTGGTGACGCACCATATGGAGGAAGTTGAACGCCTGTGCGACCGCGCAATCTTGCTTAAGGACGGCAAAGCGCGTGCCTATGGGACAATTGCTGATATTAAAAAGGAATTTGGTGGAGCGAGTATGGACGATATTTTTGTGAAAATATACGGCGAGGACGCGGAGGTGAGCAATGAGTAGTAAAATGCATAATCTCGGTACGGTCATCCGATTTGAGGTGCGACGTATGCTTAAAAAGCCAAGCTTTTGGCTGATGGCACTCGGATTTCCTGTGATGTTTGGGGCCATTTTTGGCATCATCTTCTTATCTAACGCGGCAACGATGGAGGCGGCTGAGAAGCTCAAGGAAGAGGACTTCAGTATCGCTGTGACCGATGAGTCGCGACTTATTAAGCCGGAGCTGCTCCAGGCGCTGGGCGCAGTGACGGTTGCAAGTGAGGATGAAGGCGTGGCGAGTGTTAAGAACGGCGAGGTTGATGCGTACTTCTACTTCCCCGCCGACCTGTCTAAGAACGGCGTCCATGTGTATGGCAATGATGTCGGTATGTTTGAGAATAGTCGCTACACCGGTGTCGCTGAGCTGCTACTGGACGAATCGGTTGGATCGGAAGTTAGCCCTAGTCAGCGCGCGGTCCTTCAAGATACGGTTACGATTGAATCAACTATGTTTCGTGATGGCGAGGTCAGCGAAGGCGTTAAAGAGATGATTCTCCCTGGAATCTTCTTGGTTCTATTCTACATTCTCATTTCATTTTTCGGAGGTCAGATGCTTAACAGCACGATTGAAGAAAAAGAGAATCGTACTATCGAGATGCTCCTCACGACAGTGCAACCCCGTGCGTTGATTGCGGGTAAGATTTTGGCATTGATATTACTGGCGATGATTCAGGTGCTGTTGATTCTCGTGCCACTACTAATCATGTACTTTGGTTTTGGCGCCCAACTGCAGCTGCCAAATATTGACCTGACCAGTTTACCCGTTGACCCTGTGCGAATTGCGCTTGGTGCGGCAATCTTCATCTTTAGTTTCATTCTGTTCACGGGCTTGTTAGTAGCGGTGGGCGCGGCAATGCCGACCGCAAAAGAAGCGTCGCAGTGGTTTGGTATCGTGATCATGCTTATCTTTGGCCCGCTGTACGGAGTGACTGCGTTCATTTCATATCCCGATTCCCCATTTGTGCAGTTCCTGAGCATGTTCCCGCTCACCTCGCCAATTCCATTGATGTTGCGCAACGCTTACGGCAACCTACCCCTTAACGAGGCACTTATCGGCATCGCTATCCTGGCAATTTCTGCATTCCTTATGCTGTTACTTGCGGTACGAATCTTCCAATACGGTGCAATGGAGTATGACGCGCGCATTTCCCTCAAGGCGCTACGTGCGAAGCGCACCAAACAAGACGCATAGACGTCTGGTTGTGGCAATCCAGTAAATACGCTATAGTACACCTATGAAAGTACGCATTGACATCGACACA
>CAZHRI010000004.1:0-12044 GCA_964534725.1 uncultured Candidatus Saccharibacteria bacterium | reverse complement strand
AATCCAGTAAATACGCTATAGTACACCTATGAAAGTACGCATTGACATCGACACAGGAACATTTGTACGATTTTGGCTAGTAGTAATCGGCTTTGGGCTTGCAGGACTTATGATCTACTCAGCTCGAGAGGCACTAATCATTATTGGTGTAGCGCTATTTCTTGCAGTGGCACTCAATGGGCCTGTTGCACGCTTGGCGTCGATGCTGCCCGGCAGAAGTCGACTCGGCGGGACTGCGTTGGCATTTGTGTCAATCATTGCGCTACTCGGAATTTTGGTCTGGTTTGTTATCCCGCCGCTCTTTGAGCAATCAGCTAAATTTGCTCAAACAATCCCCGGTCTTGTCGACGATGCGAATGATCAGTGGGTCGGACTAAAGGAATTTGTTGATAGAAATAATCTACGGCCTCAGGTAGACTCAGTGCTTAACAGCATCAAAGAGCAGTCAACGTCTTGGGCGACGAGTGCCGGAACCAATATATTGAATGGCGTCGGGTCACTTGCCTCGTTCCTCATCTCTGCATTCTTAGCAGTGGTCCTTGCGTTCTTGATGCTACTCGAGGGACCAATGTGGATGAAGCGTATCTGGTCGCTTTATAAGGACAAACAAAAGATGCGCAAACATAAGCGTATCGTCGGTCGTATGCACAATGTCGTCTCAGGCTATGTGACTGGACAGCTCACTATCTCGTCGATTGGCGCGCTGGCGGCCGGTTTGTGTGTGTTTATTCTTAGCCTAATCTTCCCCGAGGTGCCAGCCAACCTTGCAATGCCTGCAATTCTTCTGACATTTGTGCTGACGCTCATTCCGATGTTTGGTTCGACGCTTGCTGGTATTGCGGTCGGGCTTCTCCTGCTATTTAACAGCATTACGGCCGGTGTGATTTATGGTATATATTTCATCATCTACCAGCAGATTGAGAATAACTTTATTCAGCCAACAATTCAGGCAAAGAAGCTCGACCTTTCAGCTCTTACCGTGTTGGTGGCGGTGACGATTGGCGTCTATGTGTTCGGTATTATCGGCGGTATCATCTCTGTGCCAATTGCCGGATCAATAAAGATTCTGTTTGAAGAGTATCGTGATCACTCGATTGATGAAGACACAAAGTCCGACACGCTTTCAAAGAAGATTATCGAAAAATTGAACCCTACCAAGAGCTAGTGTTCGTGTCGCTGAAGGGATACAGAAACCCTTAGTCGCTATATTGCCAGATAGTACCACTTGGCGTATCTTTGACAGTGATGCGCTGTGTGGCCAACTGGTCGCGAATAGCATCTGAGCCCGCAAAGTCTTGTTGCGCGCGCAGATGTCGACGCTCAATCATTAGCTGTTTAGAGTCATCGGATATATCGGGGGTTGTCGCAAGAATTTCAAGGCCAAGCAGTGCGTCAATAGTTTCGAGGAGCGCTACGAATGATGCTCGATGCACCTTTGAGAGTTGCGTGTTATCAAGTTCGGAGAATACACGATCAATCAGACTAAGCGCAGCTGGAGTATCAAGATCATTTGAGATCGTTTCGACGAGAGCCTGCTTTGCTGCGTGAAACGACACGTGATGCTCCTTTTCGTCCTTGTGGTCGTCGTTATGGAGAGTATCGTGTATCTGGTGGCGTAGTGCGGCATAGTTGCGCCAGTTGTGAAGACGGTTATGAGCGGACTCCATGACGTCCCACGTAAAATTTCCTTCGGAACGGTAATGTTTTTCGAGGATTGCGAGTTTGAAATCCATAGCTGAGTAGCCACGTGTGGTTACGTCACTTAAGGTATAGATATTTCCAAGTGACTTGGACATCTTTTTGCCATCTACCTTCATGTGGTTGTTGTGCAGCCAAAATCTAGAAAACTGTGTGCCGGTGACACTTTCGGTTTGCGCAATTTCGTTAGTGTGGTGGACCGGAATGTGGTCAATACCACCTGTGTGTATGTCGATCTGGTCACCCAAGGTCTCACGGGCAATCACGCTACACTCCAGATGCCAACCGGGAAACCCTTTTCCCCACGGACTGTCCCATTCCATGTCGCGCTTCGTGTCGGTCGGTGAAAATTTCCAGATGGCAAAATCGGTGATATTTCGCTTGCCCTCAACGCTCACTCTTGCTCCCGCCTCTAGGCCCTTGATATCAAGTCTCGCGAGCTCCCCATAGTTTGAAAGTTTGCTGGTGTCAAAATATAATCCGTCTTCTGCAATGACGTACGTGAAACCCTTTGCCTCTAGTTCTTTTGCAAAGTTAATCTGCTGCTCTATGTAGTCTGTTGCTGCCACGAGATGGTCGGGTCGTAGAAGTTTGAGTATATCATAGGCTTCGGTCTCGGCTATGTGACTGTATTTTTTTGCCACATCCCACGCGGTGAGCCCTTCGCGTGTGGCGCCTTGTTCCATTTTGTCCTCACCGGCATCATCGTCGCTTGTCAAGTGGCCCACGTCGGTGATGTTTTGAGTACGCTCTACCCGGATGTCTTTATAGCGAAGTAGACGGACCAAGACGTCCCAGTAGATGTAGCCAACCCAGTTACCGATGTGTGGCTGACTGTAGACTGTGAGCCCGCAGGTATATATCTTGACGATATCGTTCTCGGGGGTGAATTCCTCTTTTTTTCGGGTCAGTGTATTGTAGAGCTTCATGCCTGAGGCTCCATGAGTACCTTGTCCGCGGCGGAGACAATCTCTTTTAGCGCTTCATCGTAGGTTTCGTAGATGCGAAAGCCGGCGGCGTATTTGTGCCCACCGCCACCAAAGTATCCGGCGATGTCAGCGGCGACCGGTGCATTGGTGAGTAGCTTTCCGGTAAGCTTGCCATCGGGATAGGTCTTTATGGCAATTGCAACCTCGACCTCTTCGACGAGTCGCATTTCATCGAGCACGAGGACGCTTGGGTTGTACTTGTCGCTGTATGCTTGGATGTCCTCGAACGGTATGTGTACCAGGGCTAGTTTGCCGTCCAAATAATATTCGATTCGTTGCAGAAGTGCGCCTTTGTACTCCAGGATGCCCGGTGCCTTCTTCATAAATTCGCGTCGTCGCTCTTCGATTGCAGCGTTTGAAGCTCCTAGTGCCGTCAGCTTGCCGGCAACAAAAAAGCTCTCAGCAGTTGAGCTTTGGGTTGTCAGGCCGCGACTATCGCTCATGAGAGCAATCAGCATATTCTCGGCAGCTTGCGCGCTGATAGGCCATTTAGCGTCTGCACAGAGCTGATAGATTACTTCACTCGTGCTGACTGCATCGCCGGAGAGAAGCGTAGTGTCGAATGTCAGCGTGCTGTCGCTCACGTGATGGTCAATCACTAATACCGGACGCGTTTCTAGTGCGTGCCTGGCTCCAGGAATTTCGAGAGTTTTCGATAGCAGTACTTCAGCAGTGGTGTCAACAATTATAAATAAATCGGCGCGCTGATCGAACTCCGGTGTCACCCTGTCCCAGCCGTTAATATAGTGCAGGTATTTGGGTAGTTCAATTGGACAGTGCATCTGCACGTCCTTGCCTAAATCGCTCAACACTTCTTCGAGCGCCAAGCTCGAACCGAGACTGTCTCCGTCGGGATTTTCCGCCTGTATGACAACTATTTTTTGTGCATTTTCAATCAGCTCTTTTGCGGGAGTAAACATATATCCTATTGTATCATGCGTCGCCGTTGGGGTAGCGCTATATATGGTGTAGTATCGTGCTCACTAGAGCGCTCGCCTACCCTCAAGAGCGTGCGTTAAGGTGATCTGATCGGCATACTCAAGGTCGACGCCAACCGGAATGCCGCGAGCCAGGCGTGACATAATTACGGTGAGGCCAGCTTCTTTGATGTAGCGCTGAAGAAATAGGGCGGTAGACTCACCTTCTACCGAGGCATTTGTTGCAATAATAATTTCCTCTACGGCATCGTTCTTGATGCGTGCGATCAGTTCGGGAATGTGTAGCTGTTCTGGCCCAATGCCGTCGATGGGCGAAATCGCCCCACCGAGTACGTGGTAGGTGCCGTGGTACTGACCGGTTTTTTCTATGGCTACTATATCAAGAGGTTCTTCGACGACTGCAACAATCTTTTTATTCCGCTCCTCAAGGCTATAAAGCGGCGACACATCCTCTTCTTCGTCGATAAGGGCGAATGTTACAGGGCATGTTTTGACGCGTGAATGAAGTCGGTCGAGTGCACGTGCGAGACGTTCGGACCGCTTTGGGTCGCGCTTAAGCACGGCGTAGGCATAGCGCTCGGCAGTGCGAGCGCCTACGCCAGGTAGTGAGCCGAGCTCATCGATGAGCTCAAGAAGAGCTTTTGGCAGAACCTGCTTCATTAGAATGGGAGATTGCCGAGACCGCCCATGAGTGGCTTCATTGTTTCGGCAGCAACTTCTTGTGCCTTAGCGAGGCCATCACGGACCGCAATTTCTACCCAGTGCTCTAGCTGTTCGATGTCATCGAGATCAACCATCGCAGGGTCGATTTTGACTGATTTTATCTTTAGTTCGCCAGAGATTTGTACAATAACAGCACCGTCGCCTGCTTCTACTTCGATAATCTCTTTGCCGAGTTGTTTTTGTGCCTTACGCAACTGGTTCAGCATTTTCATTTGGTCCAAAGCCATAGGGTATCCTCCTTGAATTACTCCGTCTAGTATAGCGCTTTTAGTTAGGTTTGTACAGATAGAGGCGGTTGGCGTTTTCGGCGCGATCATCTGTAATAATGCGTAGCAACTCCCAGTCATTGGTCAGGGCTGTTTGATGAGCGGCGTGAGTAACAATTGTCCGAACTTCGTCGGTTGGCGGTTCGGTAGATACGGTAATATCAAACGAATTGAAGCGATCGAGGGCGTCGTATAGTGGCCGCTCGGTTGATTCTACGAGAAGATGCGCCTTACCTGGCTCGCTTCGTAGGTAGTTACGCGTGAGGGATATATCGGTACTGAACCTTTGAGCTGCTTCGGGCAGATGGCGATAGGCATGAGTAAAGCGATCAATGCCACTAAAGACCATTGCGCCGATAAGAATAATCAATAGTACTAATCCAGCGGTGCGCGCATAAGGGTTCTTTGGGAATAGTCGGTACCATTCGCTCAGTAGCGTTTCAACGCCAATGGCCAGCAAGATAAACAACGGTACGAGGACGATTGCCGTCAAGTGCGGACGCAGAATGAGCACCGGAAGCGTAAGGAGTAGCCAGGCTACAATCACGTAGGTTCGTGCGGTATAGCGGTGCTGGAACATTACCATAGCACCAAGTAATACCAACGCGAGCGCGCTGAAGTCCATGATTGGTGCAACGTGGCTACCCGCTGTCACGATCGGCGCAACCCAGAAATATGACTGCAGAAGAATTTTGATATTTGCAAGTACGTCAAGTTGTAGCCGCTCATAGCCAAGCAGCTCGGTAAATAGCTCTGGACGCTGGATGCATAGATAGACGATTGGCGCGATGAACAGAAGTAGTGTTGCGGAAGCGATAAGCCAATTCAGTCGCTGTGAGCGCCTCAAAAGGTGATGCCTAGGGTGAGGGTGAAATAGCGCTGCGATGAGCAGGCCAACGTTGATATAGATGAAGTATGGCGTAAAGCAGCTCAGTGCAACGCTAATCGCGAGGCCAATTTTCCATATGCGTGCACCTTTGGCTTTCTGTAGAATCAAACTTGCGAATAAAAGAATGAGCGCGCTGTAGGTCACGTACAAGATTTGCGACGTGGCGTGCTGTGCGAGGAATATGAACTGTCCGGTTGCGGTCATAATCAACATTGACAAGATGGCGACATTTGATTTGAACCAACGGCGAAGCAGGAAGAAGATAGCCCCTGCGGCGACAACCGATAAAATAATCGCAGGTAACTTTATGGTCAGCATTGATACGCCAAAGAGCGAGAAAGAAGCGAGCTGTAGCAGATGAAAAGGAAGATTTTGAATGGCAAAATCGCCTTGCGCCAGCGCATTGGTCTGCCCTATCGCCGCGACTTCAGCCTGAGTGAGTCCACCAGGCGAATAGAGGCTGGCCGCGGTAACCGAGATAAGGAAAATGGCCCCAAGGAGGCTGTAGCCGAGCGTATAACGCCAGCGATAGAGTGATAAGTGAGCAGGTTGCCGCTTCATCGGTATTTATTGTATCATATCTTACTCGTGTTTGCGGTCGAGTGACATGAAGCGGAGGCGCTCTGGGTGGAAGTAGAGCTGGACTTTACCAGTGGGTCCGTTACGGTGCTTGGCGATAATTAAGTCGGTAATGTTCTGCACTTCTGGATTGTCTGGTTCGTAGTAGGCCGGACGGTAGATGAAGCTCACAATATCGGCGTCCTGCTCAATCGAGCCGGACTCGCGTAGGTCGGACAGCTGTGGAATCGGCGGTGTACGGCTTTCAACCGAACGGCTCAGCTGGCTTAGGGCGATAAGTGGCACATTCAGCTCACGAGCAATCAGCTTGAGGCCACGAGAGATTTCCGACACCTCTTGCACGCGGTTACCCGTCACTGCTGCTGAGGCTTGCATGAGCTGCAAGTAGTCAACGATAATCAAGCCGAGCGGCTCTTCGTGGTTCTTTCGTCTGGCCTTTGTGCGCATTTCAAGTACGCTGAGTCCCGGTGTGTCATCAATGAAAATCGGTGCTTCGGCAAGTTCGCCTGATGCCTCGCTCAGTTTCATGAAGTCTTCGTCGGTCAACTTGCCGGTGCGGATATTCCACGAGTCAACATTGGCTGCATCTGCGAGCATACGGTCTACTAGCTGCTCTTTGCTCATCTCGAGGCTGAAGAAGAGTACCGGTTTTTTCTCGATTGTTGCAACGTTATACGCCAGGTTGGTGACGAGTGTGGTCTTACCCATCGCCGGACGAGCAGCCAGAATGATTAGATCTGAACGCTGTAGACCTGCTGTCATGTTGTCGAGGTCACGGTAACCCGTGCGAACACCGCGAAGTTCGCCTTTATTTTTATGCAACTCTTCGATGCGGTCAAAGCTATCCATAAGAATGTGTTCGATGCTGACAAGATCTTGCTTGAGTGACTGATCGGATACGCTAAATAATTCAGCCTCAGCCTTCTCTAGCAGCTCCTGGGTGGTGGTTGATTCGTCATAGCCTAGTTCTGATATGTCGCCACTCGCACGAATCAGGCGTCGTCTGACAGCCTTTTGCGATACCATTTCGGCGTATGTCGCAGCGTGTGCGGCGGTAGGTACATAATTTGTGAGCTCGGTTAAATACGTTGAACCGCCCACGATATCAAGTTCGTCTTTTTTCTTTAGTTCGTCAGTCAGCGTCAACAGGTCAACTGGTCGATGCTTCTCAAATAGTTTCACCATGGCGCCAAATATCAACGCGTGGTTTTTGTCATAGAAGTCTGGGACTTTGACGTGCTCGGTGACGTCTGCGAGCACTTCTTCGTCAATCAGAATTGCACCGAGTAAACTCTTTTCGGCGTCAATATTTTGCGGTGGAATCTTTGCGGCCGCATCAATACTCATGAGATATCCTCCAAATTAACCTCTTCTCCTCCACCCATCATAGCAGCAACGGCGGCTAATTGCTCATCTTCTGGCGGCTTCTTGTCGCTAGTAATATTGATATTTACCATACTATTGTAGTTGCGAGCGATCACCTCGGACATAATCGAGCGATTTTTTAGATTGTCCAGTTTTTTATGGGTAAATGACGTGCCGCCGTAGATCGTCAGTGTGCCGTCTGCGTACGCATTTCCGCATTTGGCGAGCAAGCTAAATAGGCCGATCGAGTGCTGTTTGGTCTCATCAAGGAACTGCTGCCAGTTGAAGTTCTTTGGTGCTGGGCCTGTGGATTTTGTGGATTCAGGAGGCGTCGACACGACTGGTGCGGCAGGTTTTTTGTATGTAGACTGCGGCTCCTCGACTTTGTCGGGCGCCACCGGCGCTGATACAGTTTTTAACGCAGCTGCACGGGCAGGTTTTGTGGTAGGTGTCGTTGATGGCTCGACTGAACTAGCTTTGCCTGGAGATATCAACGCGGTGAGCAACTTAAGGTCGGAGTGGTGATGTCCTGCTACCTCAATAAGTTCGGCAATCAGGCGAATGAGCTGCGGTGCATCAGCGAGCTGTGAGCGTACTGCGGAAAGGAGCTGGTCGGCAATAATCGTCGGTGCCGTGCCTTGGTCTTCAAGCGCCTGAAGCGTCGTCAGCATGGCGGATGTATCCGCTGCCCTGTATGCGTCAAGTAGTTGGTCTATCAATTGCTGATTGGCCAAGCCTAGGCTCGCGGCCACCTGCTCTTCGTTCAAGGGCTGTGACTTAGATGCGAGATTTGCCAACTGGTCGAGCAAGCTAATGCTATCGCGAAATCCACCGCGTGAGCGTTCGGCAATCAACTTGGCTGCCCCTTCGGTGAGGTCAAACCCCTCTTTTTTGGCTATGTGCATTAAATGCTCTGCGATAATTCGGCTTCCGATAGGATGAAAATAATATTGCTGGACACGGCTCAGGATAGTGCTCGGTAACTTATCGGCATCAGTTGTCGCCATAATAAATACCACGTGCGCTGGCGGCTCTTCAAGTGTCTTGAGCAGTGCGTTAAACGCAGCCTTGGAGAGCATGTGCACCTCGTCGATGATATATATTTTCTTTTTCGCTGCAACCGGCGCCACGCGAGCCTTCTCGCGTAAGCTTCGAATGTCGTCAACTCCGTTGTTGCTTGCCGCGTCAATCTCAATGATGTCGAGATGCGTGACGTCTGATGTGTACGGCAGTTGATTGATTTCATGTGCAAGAATGCGAGCCACACTAGTTTTTCCAGTGCCTCGAGGACCGGTCAGCAGATATGCGTGCGCAATGCGACCATTCGCAAGTGCGCGCTTAAGAATGCCTGTGACGTGATCTTGTCCAAGCACCTCGTCGAGTGTCCGGCTGCGGTACTTTCGATACAGCGCCAAACTAGAGTTACCCTTGTCTCCCATATGGATATAGTATAGCAGAAAACTACTGTTTCTGGGGGCCACGTAGGTCGATCCAGCCGACATCAGACATAAGGCTGTAGCGGGGGTTTGTACCCGATCCATACGCGGTTCGATGTACGAGATTTTCATCAGTCGCCTCTTGTGCCATTGCATCAAGTGCGTGAATGGCACGACTGAAGTAGGTAAACACTTTTTTGGGTTCACCTCCGGGAAAATCACGTTTATATGAAAGAATTTCTCTGGCGCTGCGCGGACTGGCATCACTTCGTAATGAGTTAAACACGTATAAGCCATCTCCATTTAGCTCATATCGTGGCTCCTGATCAAATGACTCTTTTGACTCTGGCCGCAGTGGTGATACTCTCTGAGTCTCCCGTGTTAAGGCGATGACGGTGTCAGAAAGTATATATACCATTCTGAGGGATAGCTCGCCCATGAGCCGACGATCGCTTACGTGTTCAATCTCTAGATATTCACGTTGAGTGTTGGGCTGAACGGGTCTGACGAGGGAACTGTTTGGCGTCGGAGTATACATGGTACGACGAGCCTCACTTTGCTCACTGATGCCCGTTCTACTATCTTTGGGCACCCTATGTATGGCTGACCCCTCGTATGGATATTGATGACCGCTCATGTGTCTACTATACTATAAAATTGACAAAATAAAAAAGCGAGTACCGGAGATACTCGCTACATTATTAATCTTTTGGGTGGGTACTCTAGAGCGAGGCTTCGACAGCCGCCCATGTTGCGTCGGGGTTGTCTGCCGGTACGATAATCGTAACCTGGCTACCAACTTCAATACGGAAATAGGTGACGCTGGCGAGTAAGATGCGGTATTCACGTCCACTTGCCTCGACGTAGTGTACGCCGTCGTGCTGGACGAGTGTGCCGATAATCTGCTTTCGCTCAACCGGACCGATTTGTTTGTATACAAACCCGCCGTCGTCGGTGATGGTGAGTTTGAGGAGGTCGCCTTCGACTAGCTTTGACTTGCTGGCATAGTTAGCGGGGATTGGATAATTTTTACCGTCTGGACCAAGCATCATTTGTCCGTCAAATATCCCTTCGATCACCTTGCCACCAACTTCTTCGGTCGATGAGCGTGGCGTAACAACGCGGTCGTCGTCGCCCACTATACTAATCAGTAGTTCTTTCGCAGCTGCTAGATTGGTCTCAGCTTCTTGAATAAGCGTCCTGAGCCTCTTTACTTGTTTCTCTGGTAGTTCAGACATTGTGGTTCTCGCATTCCTTTTGTCTATTTTTAATACTCTTACCCCAGATATAACACAAGCATGCTCGATTTGTCAATGTTTAGCCTATTATGCAAGCGGTAGCGCCCTGGGAGGATGAGGGCGTAGGATAGACTGAGCTATTGGTGTTTTTGACGCCAATCGGACAGTCTCTGTCGCCTTCTATGATTAGCACACCGCTCACACCAGATGCGCTAAAAAACAAATACGGCGCATTAAGATTACCAGTAAGTCCTGGGCCTGCCTTATATGTTTTTCCGTACGGCTTAAGCGCAGGTGCGGCCCCAAGTCCGACACTCGTCAGCTCGTTAAAGACGGCTGTGGTCATTACGGGCGAACCTATGTAGTTGCCGTTACATGCCGTTGTGTCGCTTGACATACATAGACCTAGAGAGGTAGATCCGCCAGGCAGCTTGTCGTATTTTGCTTGATACGACTCGACAACTTTGATCATTTGCGACATTTCTTGGCCGGCTGCGGCAGCCTCAGCATCTTTCGATAGGTAGCTGTATGAAACAATGGTAATTGCCGCAAGGATACCAACAACAACGATAACAACTAATAGCTCTACGACGGTAAATCCAAGGTGCTTATGTTTCATGATATTGTCAGTGTAGCGAACTACGCGCCTCACTACAATGGCATTGATGGATAAATCAACATTTCCACAGCCTAAACATCGGTCTTACAAAAAGTGTTGCAAATTTTACTCTTGCAAAGTCAAATACGACCATGTATAGGCGGTGATTTGATGTCCAATACAAATACCGCCCTGGTGTTGGGCGGTATGTATCTCGTCACAAGTTGGCGTTTTTTAATGAAGTAACTTAGGCAACTTCTACGGTTGCGCCAGCAGCTTCTAGGGTCTTCTTTGCTTCTTCGGCTTCGTCCTTAGAAACCTTTTCCTTGACTGGTGCTGGTGCACCGTCAACGATAGCTTTTGCTTCACCTAGTCCAAGACCGGTGACTTCCTTCACAGCCTTGATGACTGCTACCTTCTGAGCACCTGCATCCTTGAGGGTAACGGTGAACTCAGTTTTTTCGTCAGCTGCAGCAGCTTCGCCGCCTGCAGCTGGACCAGCGACTGCAACAGCAGCTGCAGCAGGCTCGATGCCGTACTCGTCCTTCAGGTGGTTCTTTAGTTCGTTTACTTCGAGAACTGTCAACTTTGTCAGTTCTTCAGCTAGCTTCTTGATGTCAGCCATGTGATTTCTCCTTTAAAATTATAGATAGTTTAGTTGGTTGCGTGAGCTTCAATGCCATCTAGCAAGCCATGTAGGTTGCCAGAAAGTGCGTTGACGGTGTCGTGAACTGGTGAAAGTAGCTGGGCAACAACCTCGGCAATAAGCTGGTTCTTGCTTGGAAGTCCAGCGAGTGCCTTAATGTCGTCTGCGCTCAGTGCAAGACCTTCGCCAGAGAAACCGCCAGCTAGAACTAGCTTTGGGTTTTCCTTTGAAAAAGTGTTGAGCACCTGAGCTGGCGCTACTTCATCGTCAGAGCTAACCGCATAGACCAGTTGGCCGACGAGGGCTGACGTGTCGATACCTTTGTAGGTGTCGACGGTGTCGAGAGCAACGCGTACGAGTCGGTTCTTAACCACCTTGATAGTTACACCGGATTCGCGAGCGGCCTTGCGGAGTGTCTGCAGGTCTTTAACGGTCAGGCCGTCGTATGATGCAAACGCCGTACCCTTGGCGTCGGTTAGTAGGTCGGTAAGCTCGGCAACCAAAGTCTGTTTTTTATCGCGTGTAATTGCCATAAAAGTCCTTTCTTTGATTGATTGTATAAAACGCCAACTTGTTAACGTGCGGTAATGTGAGAATTTTAAACAAAGAAAAAACGTCTTTGATTCTCGCACTACCAAAGACGTTAGAAAAAATGTGTTTTTTCATTCCTCGGTGGCAT
>CAZHRI010000003.1:0-21634 GCA_964534725.1 uncultured Candidatus Saccharibacteria bacterium | reverse complement strand
TTTTATTCCGTAAAGTAGCCTCATGAAGCTGCCGCTACTATCTGACACATACACCACACCGCGCATGTTCTCACCAAGGGTTCCGATAGAAGGCAGGCTGGCGTCAGGAACTCTGGACAGATATCTCTTGAGTTCGTTATTAAATGCGGTGCTCATAGCCCTGTTATAGGTATTGTCACATACGCCCTCGGCATAGCCATTCGCTGCCGGGTAATCAGATACCTCACCAATGCACACAGGCACACCCACTGCAGTGGACGGATAATGACCAGCCTCGGCTTTATATATACCCAGGGCTTTTGTAACACTATCAATTGCAGCTACGGCTTTTGATGAATATGCCTTATCCTGGAGCCCGCTATAGGCTACGATGGAGATTACCGCCAAGATTCCGACCACCACAATCACGATGAGGAGCTCACTATCGTGAAGCCGGCCTGGCGCATCGTATACATGCCTAGAGTTTATAAGCGTAAGCGTCAATTTGAGCAAATACAGATACTGTCATTCGCTAGTTAAAAGATGTAGTGCCATATTTTCAATATTCCACAATGGTTGACATATAATTATGTCCATTATACAATAATATCCAAACACACACCAAATAGAGCACAGGTGTCGCATATGCTACTACCTATGGAATTTTCGTTTGGATGAATAGTTCTGTAAGTCGACGAACGCTTTCGTTGATTTTTACATACAGAGCGGTGACCCGAACGAAAGTTCGGGCCTTCATGTATTCACATGGGGAAGGAGACGAAGCGTGCGTTCCGAGCGGAATGCGTGCAGTGTAGTCTCGACGCTAGTACCTGAACAATTTGGTGACTACAAACAAATCCATCCAACCCACCGCTCAAAGAGAGGAGCCATCATGGCTCAGACACAGCAGAACGTTGAGCCGGATTTCGTCAAGGCTGGTCCTGCGACCGAGCCGAAGATGAATTCCACTCAAACGCCGGCCCGATCCCTGTCAAAACCCGACCTGCCCGAGGAGTCTCACGACTACCTCACGACGTGGTCGATGCCGAAAGGGGGATTAGGCCTCGCTCTGTACAAGCTCAGGTTGCACCTGAGCCCGGACTTCAAGGCCAAGCACGACGCCTTCATGGCCTACCAGGACTACCTGCAAGCAGTTGAACGTGCAAACGAGCAACATGCGCAGGTCGTCTTTGACGCGCAGACGCAGCATCTCATCGATCGGTTGCGCTACCTGGACAACACAGGTGTGCGAGCAATCATGGCATTCTGCAACATCAAGTCGTCAGGCAAAACCACGGACCTCCTGCAGGTTCTTTCGGTCATCGCTCAGTACACTCGTCGCACCGTTCTGGCCCTTCCGGCCACACAGAACAACGCAACGAGCACTCTGGCGCTGATGGCCGGCATCAACCCGGAGACAGCAATCACCATCGAGGAGCTCAGCCGTCGCATTGACGAACTGGGCACCTACATGGCTCTGTCCAAGGAAGTACCGAAGACTGAAAACGGTGTTGGGATCGTCTCTGAGGATCTCAACAACGCTCTCGATGTCGACAACCAGTACAACCTGGACAGCTTCATCAAGCTGTTGTTGCAGGTGCTGCCAAACGTGGACTACATCGGACTCGATCTCGGGAACGACAACATCCGCAACGACAGCATCGCCTTGGCCGCAGCACGGTTCGCACACGTTTTGAACTTCGTATTCCTGTACGGGAAAGCTGTTCCGACGCGCTCGTTCCGCAACACCGTCCAGGGCTACAACACCGACCTGCGTCCGGTCCCCCAAGACGAACTACCTGACAACAGGGACGTTCTCGCATCGACGGGAGTCGGGACGCCAACCACTGAAAAGGTGGCTCATTCAATCGTCATCGCCAACCTCGCGTCTCTTGACACGGAGATTGACTATGACGAGCACATGCGTCCCGAGCAGAAAGCCGACGGTATCAGCTTGCCCATGTGGGAGGGTAAGGGTTTTCACATGCCCTACGACCCCTACCTGGACAACGCTGATGCTTCTGGAATCGTGAAGCCGGCCCATCTGGACCGCGTCACTGCGGTGACACACCAGCAGGCGCTCAGGATCGCAGTCGCGAACCTCGAGGAAGCTGCACGAATTCAGGGAATTCCCACCCATGGTGGCCCGCAGTACATCGAGCCTCCGGTCCCGGAGGTTCCCCACCCCTTCCCTGCAATGCTCAGGGAAAACTGAAAGGAACAGCCATGTATCGTCTCACAGAATTGCCCGCACTCGTCCCGATGGACGTGTGCATTCCGACCAACGACCTGCTTCTCTCGCCACTCGGGCCAGTCATCAACACGATGACGGGAGCCTTCGGTGGCGTTCTGCTGCCGCTCGCCATCCTGGCGTTCGTCATCCTGTTCGTGGTGTTCATTGTGACCATCCTGAGCAAGAAGGCATCGAACTTCCTGAAGGGCATGGCGGTCATCGCTGGTGCGGTGATCCTGGCTCCCCTCGCGATCCTGATCGTCACGGCGCTGTACTCAATCATGAACAACGCCTGCTAGATCACTCTCGCGAGTGCTTCAGACCGAGAGCGAGGGTCGAACTTCAATCGGCCCTCGCTCTCACCCCCCCCTAGAGAAGGGACAGTCAATGACACACATGTCAAACTACCCCTTCCTGAATGAAGGGGTAGCACTCAACAGGAGAATCTCATGACTATGGCGCTAATACCGCTTAATACGGTAACCGACTGGTTCAACGACCTGGCTAACTCGATGATCGAATCGATGTCTAACGCCAGGGTTGAGATCGTAAAGGAGCTTGCGAAAACGTCTCTTCCGACGACCGAGCAGCTTCAAAACGAATGGTATACGCTCGGGCTAGGCGGCACCTATGGTCTCGCTACTAAGCTTGTCATTCTCGTCGTAGTTGCGCTAAGTCTGATGATGATCGTGACGCCGATGAAGAACCATAGCGTTCGGATGCGACGCATGACCCAGAGTGTGGTTTATGTCGGCCTCTTCGGAGCGCTATTCTTCCCCTTTTACAGCTTCGCTCACAATCTTGTGATGGGAGCAGTACAAGGTATGATCAATATCGCACTAGGCAAGGAGTTCTCGTCGCTCAATGAGGCCACCACAGCAATGTTGGAGGTACTCATGCCTGAGGACGTATGGTTCAGGGTGTTCTTTTCCCTGCTAGCCATGCTCTTTACCTACTGCGCCTATGCCGTGGCCTTGGTGAACTATATCGCTATCCTCATGACAGTGATGTTTTACCCCTTGGCTTTGGCACTCCGACCCCTGGGCGAGCGATTCAACTCCCTCTTCCATGCAGCAAATAGTGCGCTCGTGACGACTCTTGTAACCCCTCTCGTTATAACGTTCGGGTTGCTCTTGCCGTCATATTCCGCAAATATGCTTCCGGGACT
Source organism: uncultured Candidatus Saccharibacteria bacterium (assembly GCA_964534725.1). Lineage (GTDB taxonomy): Bacteria > Patescibacteriota > Saccharimonadia > Saccharimonadales > Saccharimonadaceae > Nanosynbacter. The sequence continues at coordinate 18,254 of CAZHRI010000003.1, read as the reverse complement.
AGGAGTAACTGGTTTCGGTGCCGGTATCTTCACGATTCTTGGCGCCCTCATCAGCTTCATCGGACCACTCTTTGTCGCAAAATGGGCATTCAAGGCCTCAAAAACGGCGCTTGGCACACTCGACTACGGGTCGATTGGCGGCGCCGTAGATGTCAACTCGATGCCTCCCGTCACTTCGCGTGACATGGATAACAGCGTCAAGGAAAGCGGCTTCAAAGCGTTCGCCAGTTCTCTGGTCATAGGTGGAGCCACGGCCCAACTAGGTAAAAGCGACAATCTGCTGGGAGACGTAAAAAGTCTCGCCGTCGAAGCGGCAGCGGCAACTGCAGCGGCTACTGGACATCCAGTGGCGGCTGGCGTTCTCAATGCCGTCGACACCACCCTGACAAAGGAGAAGCGTGCAGCTGCAGAGAAACAAGCACAGTCCGCGCCTCCTCATTCAGAAACACCAGTAGACAGTAGTTGGCCACCGCCAACCCCACCGTCAAACGTGGTAGATCACATCGAGTGGCCTGCCCACAAGTCCGACCAGGCCTAGGAGGTGATACGGATGGATGTTCAAAGCTTAGCCTACAAAGAAATCCCCGACAACAAGCTCCAGGCTCGCGTGCTGACAAATGTCTCACGTGCTGACTGGGGCCTGACAATCGTCACGGTACTCATGATGGGTGTGACGTTCGCCTGGATCTATCAGTGGACAAGCTCAACCATCCCCCCGCTTATCGCTGTGATGTTTGAGAGTTTCATTTATGCGGTATTGATGTTTCGTATGCGCGAAGGCTTCTACCGAATCTACGGAGAGTTGTTCTATGGCTTGACGTATGGCATAAAACACATGCTCTTTGGAGCGGTGTGGTGGAAAGCAAACGACACCGATCGTTGGTTCGTGAGGTGGCTGCGTAACCGTAATGGCAAACGGCCAGCGCTGCCCTATAACTTCACCGTGATCAAAGCAGAATTGGACGGCAAAGTCGAACGGATAGCGATCTTGCGCGAGCTGGACCGCCCCTACGACCATGTTAAGTTCATCTGCGACGGTGGGTCGTTCGTTACGCACGACCCGAGCATGCAGATGCGCCTCGTTGACGTGCTGGCAAGCATTGTCAACCGAGCTGTCTCGATGGCTGATTTGAAGTTGGGAATTTCCTACAGCCGAGTGTTGAGTCCGTACGACGAAACACAAATTCGAGACTTCTTCGGATCCAACATGAACCCAATCATCGCAAGTCCCGAGCTATTCGAACTCGACGAGGATACTCTCGCCTGGGTAAACGACATGCGCGAGACATTCGGTGAGCTTCGGCCCGCAGCCCATGCACTTGGAGCTGCCGACTCTCAAGCGGTCGTCACCCTGACGATCAAGCGAGATCGTCGCACATGGCGACAAGCTCGTGGTGGAAAGTTGACTGATCAAGAGCTTTACGATCTGCCGATTGTGGAGCTTAGTCGAGCGATGGCGGATGCATTAGCCTCGAACTCACTCTTTGACTTTCAACACGTCAAAGTACTGGGTCTCGCCGATCTCGCAAAACTCACCAGGATATCTCTGGATGTCGCCGACATTCAGGAGTACTACCTCGCACGTAAGTCGGGTAAGATTCCGGTCAGTGACGATGAGATCGACACCCTCGTGGAAAAGGGCGTATCGGGACTAAACGCTCGACTGCAATGCTGGCCACGTGAGAGCATCGAATTAGGCCCTGATGGCAAGTGGATGCGGATCGATGGCACGTATTTCAGTGTCCTGAGGATCACGCAAATGCCGAAACGGGCTCGCGCAGACCAGTTTCTGAACCTGCACTACCTTGCCCCGCGAGGAGTCTGGACAAGAATTTCGATGGTCGGGCAGTCGATATCGGGTAGCACCGAGACGCGAAACCTGATTATCCAGTCATCCGCTTTAGCTAACTTTCAGCAGACGTTTTTCGCGAATCGCATCGTCGACGATCCCCGTCGTAGACGAAGAAGTCGCGAGATCGAATCTCAAACCGAAGAAATCTCTGCCAATACGATCGCCCAGTCTTTCAACATACTGGTGGTTGTCGCAGCAACTTCAGCGCGAGAAGCCGTGCGTCATCGACGCACGATGAAAGGAAACCTATTGGATGCTGGCTTTGATGCTCAGTTCATCGATGACATCCCCTATCTCCAGAATGCCATTCATACCGGCGTCCTGGGGATCAACCGTTTGTAGTCACACTTCTCGTTCAGAGAAGCGTCACCCGTATCGGGGGTTGAGCGCAAGCTTGACCCCCGATACATAATCTTTACGCACCAGATATTCGGTTAATGATTTGACTCAATATCCGGGGCGCCAAGCTAGGTGACCTCGCAGCTTAACAATTTACCCACAAAAACAGACACCAATCAACAGATAGGAGATGGTGGTAATGGCTATCAACGCCTCGGTCTTTACAGGATCGACGAACTTGATGGCAATGGCCCATCCGTTCGCTGGCCCTGCTGGACCCTACGACGTTAAGTCGGGTACGCCCATCGGCGGCATACCACTCATGATCGACATTCGCACCCGCGAAGTCATCGTGATCGATCCGTGGTTGCTAAAAAACAACCGCATTATTCACTCTGCCTTCGGTATCGTGCTCGGGCCTAAGGGCCACGGCAAGTCCAGTCTTTTGAAGATTTTGGCTAATCGCCTCTCTCTTCTCTCGGCAGGCTACGGAATGATGCGTATGGCAATCAACGACTACAAACCCGAGGGTTCCTCGAGTGAGTACGAAAAGTTCACAAAGCGTATGCGAAGTACTGTCTTCGCAATTGCATCAATGAGGGTCAACCCCTTTGAAGCTCGCCTATTCGTCGCACCTGGTGACGACGTGTACGAACTCGCGATCCTGCGAATTGCTGAAGTCCTGTTCGAATTCGTGAACGGAAATTCCGCAAACGGAGCAAATGCTGAAGCGGTTCGCGTCGGTGTGAGCAAGATGTTGCGATACGATTCACTGTTCTGGTCTCCAGAGCTGCTGTTCAACTGTCTTCGGACAATCGCGGACGACGACATCTCCACCTACAACAACTCACTTCGTGAGAAGTTGAAAGGGCAGATGCAGCAACGAATCGACAGCCCCCTCGTCACAAGCGAGAGCGTTCGATCGGATCTCGTAAATCAGCTTACGTCTGTCGATGGTCAGACGATCAACCTGCGCAATGAGGAGATCAAGCAGGCGGGCATCTACATGTCACAGCAACTCGGCAATATCCTACACGGTAGCTACGGCGACATGTTTGGGGTCGAGCACTCGCTGTACGACATGTTGACGCAGCGCGTCGCAACAAAGGATTGGCGCGGTGTTCCACCGGCCGCCGAGTCGTTGATGCGCATCCTCGACACCGAGATCAAAATCGCTGCCATCGAAAAGAACCGTCTCGACCTGCTTCCGCACATCGAGCTGGATGACGAGAAGCATAAGTCGATGGGCAATCTGGTGTATGCCAAAAGCCACTCACACTTCAGTGAAATCGCCCGAGGCACGCACACCTGCAACTTGAGCGCAACTCACCGTCTGCGAAGCATTCGACGAGGTGGCTCATCAAGCGAACTATACGACCTTGGCAACACGGTCATCGATAACCTCGGATTTGCCTTCATTGGCAGACACGAGGTCAACGATCCGGGTCTCGGCGAACTCTGCGAACGGTACAGTCTGACTGAGACCGACCGTGGACTGATTCCGATGCTTCCCAACTATACGTTTGGCATTGTGCTGGGCAACCAGCGCATCCGCTATGGTCGTGTTTTTGCGTTGCAGAGCGAGATGTCCTTCCTGGGCACCGATTCGGCAACAGATCGCATGGTTTCACGCCCGGGCATCATCAGCCCTGAACAGTTGCGACGATTTGCTATTGAAAACGGTGTTGCCTACCTCGGTACAAACGTCATATGATTCGAAAGGAGACAGGCACTATGCGCCACGATGCGTATTCGTCCCCGTGGCGTCGAGTCGCTTTCGCTTCAATTCTCCTCGTCCTCGCCGGTTTTATCGTGTGGGGGATGAAGGGAATTGAGCGGACTACCGATCAATCGCCGCAGCCAACATCACAAGCGACAGAAGTTGCTTCGCCTACCACCACTCCCAGTGAAACTGACATTCGGTCAAGTACCGACCCGGCTCTTTTGAGCGCCGTGTACTCGTTCGTGGAGGCCTACAACCTCCCGACGAGCGACCATCGCAATGAGCTGCTTGAAAAGTTGTCGACTACCGAAGGATACGCTATGGTTTACCGTAGCACCGACGATCGGTCGACTGCAGAGCAAGCAGCCGGGGATGTCTCTATCGCCGTGGTGCGTGACGATGCGTCTGTTCAGATTGAGCCGTTTGACGACGACTCGGGTGCCGTCTCGGTGTACGCCGAGCCAACCATTCGCGTCATACGCGACGGCACGATCATCCGTACCGTTCGACTTCCCGCCCTCATCACAAGTTGGGTGAAGGAGTCGAACGGGTGGAAATTTGCTTACATCCAGCCCTAGTTGCTCGAGGAGGAACGCATGAAGTACCTATTCATCGGTTTGACTGCAGCCCTCTTCTTGCCAATCATCGGTATCGTTCTGCTGGTTTTTACCGGCGGGCAGTACCAGATGCAAGAGTCTGCATGTCAGCCGTCGAGTGTTCTCTATGAACCAGTAAGTACCACAAGTGGGAAAGCTGAAAATTTCGACGACCCAGACCAAGTCGAGAACATTCAAACCATCATTGGCATTGGCCTGGCGCGCAAGCTTTCGCTGCGTGACATCAAAATTGCGCTGATGGTAGCAATGCAGGAGTCGCACATTCGCAACCTTGCGTGGGGTGACCGTGACAGTCTGGGTATTTTCCAGCAACGCCCTAGCGTCAAAGCGTGGGGTACGGCTGAGCAGATCATGGACCCCATTCACGCAACGAATAAGTTCTACGAAGCGCTTGAGCGAGTCAAAAACCGCGATAGCATGAGCCTATTCGAAGTGGCAGTAAAGGTTCAAGTCCCGAGCCGGTCGCATTACGCTAGGACGTTCCATTTGTGGGACACACCAGCCACTGCGATGCTCGCAGACGTCAGCCAAGACTCTATGCAGCCGTTTGACGTCGTCGCGCTAGATCCTGGGTGTGCCCAGATTCTTGGAGACGCGGAAATAGCAGTTCAGGCGGCATTGAGTCATAACGGGAAAGCTTACCAATGGGCATCCTCCACGTCGTCGACCAAACCGTTCGATTCGGGCGGGTTGATGCAGTGGGCATATGCTCAGGCAGGTATTACCCTTCCGCCTAGTGCGGCTGGCCAACAAAAGGCAGGGCCTGCCGTTCCGAAACCTGGCTCCGGCTCGGCAGAAGAATGGAAAGAGGTCCTGCAACGAGGCGACTTGCTGTACTGGACCAACTTCACAGGGGCTACAAGCCATGTGTCTATGTACCTCGGGAATGATGAAATGATCGACGCTCCGTCATCAGGAGTTGTCGTCGCCGTCTCGAAGGTACCCTGGAACGTACCACTCCGAGAACTAAGCGGAGTGACACGCCCAATCAATAACACTGAAGCAGGTGGTCAACACAGCGGATGGCAATGGCCACTAAAATCGGTGAATGTCACGTCGTCTTACGGCATGCGCTATCACCCCATCCTTCATGTATGGAAACTACACGATGGCGTCGATTTTAGGGCGTCAACGGGTACTCCTGTATATGCAGCGAACTCGGGCACTGTAACTTACGTAGGACGAACTAAAGGAGGTGGAAATACCATCACTATCAGTCATGGTGGCGGCATCGAAACGTCCTACCTGCACCTCAGCTCCACAGCTGGAACACGGGTTGGACAACAAGTAAGGTCGGGCCAACAGATCGGGCAAGCAGGTTCAACCGGTTACAGCACCGGACCGCACCTCCACCTCATCGTGCGAGTAAACGGCAAGACAACCGATCCCATTCCCTACCTCAAGCAATTCGGCCTCGTGCCGTAGCAATCCATCTGGAGAAGCGGTACCGCCGCTTCCTCAGATGGGTTGATTGTCGGAAACCACCGGCTATGCTTAAATAAACCCGATGGACCCCACACGGCCATAAGGAGATGGATCCATGGAAACCCCATTTGTACTACCTCAGGCGCTGCTGCCGCTCTTCGTAGGCGGAGTAGTGCTCCTGCTAGGAGTATGGCTGGTCAGCCTCAAGAACATCATCGTTCGGCTCATCGGCCTGATCATCGCGCTGGGTGGAGTGAGCTCCATGCTTACCGCTCTACCGAACAGCTGGGTTTCGCCCGGCATCAAGTTCATCGTGGTGATCATCGTGTACATCGTCCTGTCGGCAGATCTCGCCAGGACAGGCTGGAAAACCAGCAAAGCAGCGACGTTGATCGGTTCGATCCTAGGAGTCCTCGGAATCCTTGCACTGATTGTTCAGATCGATTCGTTCTTCTCCGTCCCCACCGGCGCGCTTCAGCAAGCCATTCAAGACGGATTCGAAACTCTCTCGCGAATCTTCGGTCTCGCCGAAGAAACATTGAGATGAGCTTCAAACCGACGACAAGGGTAGTGTCAAACTACCCTTGTCGTCGGCCAATAACCTTAGTTATTAAACCCTACTGATTAATGATTAAGTTTACTGGGCTCATGCTTGCGCCACCACTAAACCAGCTATATAATACAATTAGATCAGTTGCAAATACGTAGCTGAATCTTCGCACCTCTCATTCTCTACAGAACGGATAGACATGACCCACGATAGGAGTGTGGAGCTAAGTCTCCAAATCGAAGAGCGAAAGGTGTCAATCCCACCTGCCTCTCGAAGGCGCCGAAGTGTAAAAGAGCTTCTAAAAATTGCCGTGCCCGTTATCATTCTTGCGGCCACTGCGATTACCGGACTCTGGTACTTCTTCGGCTTCCAGTTGTGGTACCTAGTTATTGGCCTGGTGACATGGTACGCGCTGTACCGCCCCTACTACAAGTGGAGCCGCAACCACATCACTGCAAGCCCTGATGAGGGCGTCCTCTACATGGAAGATCATGCGCACCCCTTCATCCTGTTCTTCATCATGGGAAGCGCACCGGACCAGATACCGCTTGACGACGTGAATTTCGACACGCCGACCCGTAGCTTTCTCGATCGCTACGTGTTTCATTGCTGTACCCTGAACGCTGGCGACCAAACCATCAAAGGTGTCCGGCACATCGAAGAGCTCATCGCGATCAAGAAATACCAGGAGTCGATCAAGAAGCAAGCCCTCGACGTCGGCAAGCAGCAGCTCGACGTTGAAATGGCGACTCTTCAGACTCTGGAGTCAATCGCTGATGAATTCGAGTCGTCTACCGAGGTCCAGCGGGCTGTCCTGCAGACCCTACGGTCAGTAGAGCGTCTGCTAAGGTCGTTTCTAGACGAACAAACGATCAGCCCGGCCGCTTTCGTGCTCAACCGACCGGAGGAGCCGGAAGAACCGGAAGAGCAAGACGAGACGGCTCATCAGCGATGAGCCACGCGAGGTGTGAGCCCCCGGATCATTAATGGTCCGGGGGTATCTCATGTGCTTTTGTCTGGGTAGATTAGGTGATCGCGCGGATCCGACTCTTGGATGGTAGCGCTATGCTAGCGCCATCCAAAGAAAAACACCCATCGCGAGGATGGGTGTTTTTCTTTGGTGATCCCGCGGAGAATCGAACTCCGATTGCCAGGATGAAAACCTGGTGTCCTAACCGTTAGACGACGGGACCATGCGGCTGCTTAGCAGATTATAACAGAGAGTGTGGCATAAAAAAAGACCTAAGGGTCTGATGCCGCTGAGCGGGAGGGTGAACTTACGTAAGTCACACTTCCCGCCCAGCGGATAATCAGAAGTCAGGCGCCAACCGCCACCAGGTCCTCGTCCCGAGTGAGCAGACCGACCGAAACCGCGTCTGCGCTGACAGAACCTTCGACCTCAACCGAAGGCTCGTCCTCCGAGACCGCCTTGTACAGGCGCCGGAGGGCGCATCGGATAGCACTGATCTGGGTCTGAACGACATCTCCGTAGTTGTCGAGCAGAAACCGATCAACGATTTCGTTCCGACTGGCCCAGAGGATCTGCGCCCTTTCTTCGATGTGCGACGGCTTGCCCTCGCGAGACTTGGCAGGACTCTTGTACTCCTCGAGATGCTTGTCCGCGTCGTCCTTGGAGGGAACGTACGCAGGACTGTGTTCGAGAAGGATGCTGACCAGCATGGCCTCACGGAAATCCGCTTTGCAGGGACCCTGCTTCTGGCGTGTGGGTGATGACACTTGTCATCGCCCCCTTTCTTCTGTTCGCGTTTCTACCCAACTCTGAGCTAAGGACACCATTGCCCCAGAAACGATATGACACAGTATAGTACAAAAAAACAAAAAGTCAAGCCCACGCCATATATACTGCCCCTCTGTCTAGTGGTCACACCATTGGCTCTTCTCCTGGTTGTATTCTCAGAGGCGTCTCTGTCGAACACTATGTTTGTGTTTTTATATAGATTATGCTTAAGAGCATTGACTTTTCTTTGGTTTTGAGATGAATTGTAGTGTATACACCAGTGAGTCGGTGTGGGAGGAGGCCTATGGCCCCATTATTCATGGCCCACTAGGGGTGAGAACGTTACAATCAGGTCATAACGTATTATCTAGGAACTACGTCTGTAAATGCAGCCCTCGCCTACTGCCAACAGTGGCCGAGGGCTGCATTTGCAGCGCCGCATCACTCGTTCCGCACAATCGGTTGATAAGGGGTGCGAAGAGTAGAAACTATGGAATAACATCATTCTTCGGGGTACTGGCCACAACAAAGGAGAAGTGATGCGCACCGTTTTCAAGTGGGTCGCTTGGCTCCTTGTGGGCCTTGTGGCCCTGGGGCTGATCATTGGTATCGGCATGGTCCTATTCCTGGGTGGCAACACCCCAAAAGAGCCCGAGTCGAAGCCGACGCAGAGCGCAAGCATGACCCCGTCACCCTCGCCCTTCCAGCCGACGAGCCAAAGACCCCACCTGTAACTCCACCAGAACTTCCAAGGACTGGTGCTGGCGATAACCTACTAAGCGCCTTCGGCCCTGGTGCGCTTGTTACTGCGGGTGCTGTATATATTGCAAGCCGAAAAAATAGCCTCATTGGCCAATACGAGACTGACCGTTCTAAATTCTACACACTGAGACGTCAGTTTCAGAGCAATAAGCCCCTCCCTGGCGGAGGGGTTTTTGTATACCATCATGCTTGTGCTTTTATCTGTTATATTGCTTACGTTATTGACTTTTGTTGACATTCGTGATATCATGGTCTTGAACGTGAGGTAATGGCCTGTCGCTGGGGAGCGAGAGGCAAAAAGGAGTTTTTATGCGAGGAATTACCAAACTAAGCATAGCCGCTGCCGTCATCGGTATTGGCTCACTGCTTATAAGCTACATTGGGGGCCCATCGCGCGCTGCGGTGGATAACACGCGTGACTGTGACACTGTCGCGATATACTACTGTGGCTCAATGAACGAGGCGGAGTTTCATCAAAAATGGAACAATGATACTCGCTACAAGGATCACGCAGCCGTATACGCCGCTTTCGGTATTAATAAGGCTGATGTCACTGGCACAATTGATGGCGTCGTGTGGCAAGATGGCCGCGTCACCCTAGCTGACGGCACGCTAGTTGCCACCAACGCCACGACGGCTGGTCGGTGGAATAACCCAACGAGCGACATGACCAAAATCCCCAATACATCTCGAGCCTACAAGATGTCAACTCGACACTTCGTCACCGAAGGTCAGACGGCGATGATCAAAATGGTCGATGGACAATTCAAGTTTGCCATCATTAAAAGCTGCGGTAACCCCGTCGTCGCTGCTCCGCAGCCAAAGCCTGTGTTTAGCTGTGACCTGATAAAGGCAACAGTTGATCCAAAGAACATCTATAAATACAACTTCACCATTAACGCAACCGCTAAAGGCGGCGCCAAAGTACACGACTACGTCATCAACTACGGCGACGGCACCGCAACCCAGCTCTCAAAGACCAATACCTTCTCTCACACCTATACAAAAGCTGGCACCTACACCATTAAGTCAAGTGTCCGTATCAACCTATTTGGTGAGGTTAAAACCGTCACAAACAACACTTGCCAGACAACAATTACCATTACCGAACCAAAGAAGCCACGTGCTACATGTGAAGAGCTAAAGACTCCAGTCATCACCGACCGCACTCGTGTATCTCTGAGTTCACGCGCATCAGTAGCCGACGGCGCAACTATCTCAGAGCACCTCTTTACTATCCACGATGCCAGTGGTAAGCAGATTAACCAACGTCGTGTGGCCACGACCGCGACAACCGCAAGCTCAGTCATGGAAGTTCCGACGGCCGGTAACTATACCGCTAAGGTCACAATTCGCACCAGCCTCGGTGACATTCGTTCGGCCAATTGTGAAAAACCATTCACTATTAAGGAACAGGAAAAGCCCGCCATCAGCATCGAAAAGACTGTTAATGGAGTCGAAGAGGATACAGTAGCCGTCGATGAGCCGTTCACCTATGAAATAGTCGTCAAGAACACCGGTAACGTTGACTTAGTCAATGCCAAGGTTGAGGATAAAGCTCCTGCAGGCGTCACATTCCGCTCAGCTAGCGCTGGTACTGTGAGCAACAATGCCTGGACACACACTATTGCTAGCCTCAAAAAGGGTGCGTCGATCAAATTCACCATCTCTGCCCTTGTCAGTCAGTACTTTGAAGACGGCCGTATCAACACCGCCTGTGTCGACACTCCAACCGTCCCTGGCACCCCAGATGACTGTGACGACGCTAAGATCAAGGTGAAAAAACCAGGCATCAACGTCACGAAAAAAGTTGATGGAGTAGACCACAAAGCGGTCGACACCAATGTCGAGTTCACCTACCAGCTTCGCGTCAGCAACACTGGCCAGACTGACCTAAAGAACGTCGTCGTGAGCGACACCGCAGATACTGGTGTCACCTTCATAAAGGCAAGCCACGGTACTGTAAGCCAGCGCACTTGGACCTATACCATTCCCGAGCTCAAGAAGGGCGCACACATGGACTTTACGATTACCGCAAAGGTCCCCGAATATAAAGCCGGTATCATCAAGAATACGGTTTGTGTTGATGCGCCAACCATTCCGGGCAACCCAGACGATTGTGATGATGCGACAGTTGAAGTACCAAAAGACATAATCGTTTGTGTACTTGAAGGTAAAAAATACCCGGTAACTATCAAGGAAGAGGATTTTGACTCATCTAAGCACTCGACCGATCCTAAGGATTGCGATGAAGAAGTTGAGTACATCAAGGTCTGCGTCATCGAAGATAAGACAATTAAAACCATCAACAAGAAGGATTTTGACGAAACCAAGCACACCACTGACTTCAGTAAATGTGCCGATGAACCCGAAGTTCCACCAGTTACGCCACCAGAACTGCCAAAGACAGGTGCGGCCGACAGCCTACTGAACACCCTCGGTCTCGGTGCACTGGTAACGTCCGGTCTTGCGTATATCGCGAGTCGACGACACAACCTTCTCTAGAGCACAACAGCTACTAGCAGGTCCTATCCCCTCCCCAGCGGAGGGGATTTTTGGTACACTAAGTACATATGGCAAAGACGAAGAAAAAACGCAACAAGAAATACACCGGTGCTGATGCGGCGTCTGCACGTCCGACCATCACTCGTGTGCAGGCGGTAAGCCGTAGCCGAACGGGTCAGTGGCTATACGAGAAGCGCAAGCTTGCGCGCCCAGTTGGAATCGTCGCGCTCATCGTAGCGGTTCTCGTACTGGTGATATCTGGCATCATCAGCCTGTTCTAGTCACCGCTCATTGGTGCGCCCAGCCTACGCAAGAGGAACCGTAAAGCCAAAGGTACTTCCCTTGCCCTCTTTCGACTCAAACAACACCTGGCCACCGTGCGCTAAAATTACCTTTTTAGCTAAAAACAGTCCTACGCCCGTGCCGTCAGGGCGTTTTTTTCGTGCGTTTGTAGCCCGAAAAAACTTGCTAAAGAGCCCCGGCTGCTCAGATACAGGCACACCAATACCCGTATCCCTGACCCGAAACGCCAAAACATCACCCTCTTTGGCGAGCGATATATTGACTGTCGTCCCTGGCTTTGAGTAAAAAATAGCGTTATCGATCATGTTTAGCATCACCTGCCGAATCTTATCAATGTCAACGGCCAACTTTGGCAGATTTTTATCAATCTTTGACCTGAGTGTGAGATCGTGCTGCTTTGCCACAACTTCAAGCATTTGCAGCTGTTCTTGCATAGCCTCTGCAAGGTCACTCTCCCGCCGCTCAATAGTGAATTTGCCCGTCTGCAATCTCGACACATTCAAAAAGTCATTGATAAGGGTTACCATACGTTCGCTAGAAATAAATGCCTCTGACAAGACAGCGCGCTGTGTCGCAGTCACTTTGCCAAGATCCCCCTGCAGAACCATATCAAGATAGCCTTTGATGCTAGTTAGCGGCGTGCGCAGCTGATGGGAGGCCATAGATATAAACTCGTCCTTTGCCTCATCCAGTCGCTGCAACTGCTTATTGCTTAGACGCAGCTCCCGAGTAGCCTCGTCAATCCTGTGTTGCAAAGATTCGTTTAGCTCGCGAACCTCTTCAACTGACAGGGAATTTTGCACCGCGATCGCTAGTTCGTTTGCAATTGACTCAAGCACCCGAATATCCCGAGCTCTGTAGCCGCGGCTTTTGTGCTCACCAATAAACACATAGCCTATTATCTGCCGGTGAACCTCTAAAGGCAGTACGATACTCACTTGATAGCTTTGCAAGATGCGCTCAATGTCCCGCGACTCGACCCCCTCCATAGCAATGGCCTCAGGCGACTCATGGTGCTTACGGTAATAATTAGTAATTTGTCGAATGTCGTCATCTGACATACGTGATCGCTTAGTGCCGCTGGCACCCATCACTCCCCGATCCTCTACATAAAAGAACACCTGCTCGGCTTTAAAATTATTTGCAATATGCAGACTAACCTCTTTGAGCAGCAGTCTAAGGTCATTATCGTAAGACAAAATTCGACCAAACTCTCGTGAAAAAACTTCGCGATTGTAGTCGCCTCGGTAGAACACTCGATTAGTTAGCTGATCAAAGAAATGTTTTATCGGCTGGAAGATAAATGCTAACATCAGTGCAATCGCTACACTTAGCGGACCGGGGGCATCCCCGCTAGATATGCCCAACTGACTAATGAGTGCCGATATGGCATAGGCCAGCCCATAATACACTAACCCCAATACCGTTAGAGTCATGACATAGGCTATAGTTCGCACGGCTGCTCCTCTGATATCGAATAGGCCATGTCGGGAAATTGCTAGATAGGCGATAGGAACAAATAATACTATACTTAAGGGGCCGACCCAAATTAATTCATAGTTACCGAGAGCTGGCAGCACAAGATTAAAGGTCGCACCCATGACGCCGGCCGGACCATATGCATATAGCAGCCAATTCATCTGCCGACGAACTGCCAGTCTCTTCGTAGAGCGAGAGTGGCGAACCAATATCGTAATAGTCGCAATAAACAGCAATATGAAGTATGCGCTATAAATCATATACCCAATGGGCTGCAACTGCACGATGTTTGGGTACGAGATAATAATACCGCTGATCATAAACTCGGGAGCTTTCACAATCGAGACCGCTAGCACCCCAAACAGCGACCATATCAAGCCAAACACATACCGAGGTCGCGCCACACCGCTGACTGCCAAAACCGCAGACAACATGCCCACTGCAATCAGTGCTGCCGATACGTAATAAACCTGAACAAGCGGCAAGGATGCACTGGCGCTGGTCATGGATAGAAATGCTGCAATACCAAATGACCAGCCACTAATCCCAAGTGTAGCCAAAAAGAAATAGCGAGCAGCCCCAAGCCTTGGCTGGTTAAATAAAATCAAACAACCAAAAATCAAAGACATGAATCCTGAAATGACCAACCCAACTACTTCAGCCCCCACCAGTCCCATCATTGCGCCTTATTATACGCTACCAGTTGGCTTTCGTATATCGTAAATTGCATATACCCCATCGTCCGGACAAAGCACATCAATTTTCTCCACCTCGATACCAGATTTACCGATTAGCTCCAGCATTTTATCAATAGAGCGAGGTTGAATATGGGGCCACTGTACTACATTCAGCGTAAATCCCAGCTGCGGATGCGTATCTAGCATATTACCCAACAGCAGTCTACCTCCTGGTTTCACCAGCTCGTAAGCATTCTTAATGAAGGTAACCGCACCTGCCATATCAACCTTAGAATTTAATACTTTATTATACCTATACGGCCAGTCATCCTCTTTTAAGTACTCCAGTATACCGACGGCTTCGACTATGTCAGAGCTTTCGGGCGCAAGCGACTCAGGGCCCTCAACTCGCTGTTGACCCATAAGCGCAAAGGCTAGACTACCAAATTGGCGGTACCATGAGTTTGAGCCAGCCTTGTCGAGTAGCTGATCAGGGCTTGCAGTCAATCCGTCCGTATCTAGAACATTTTGCCTAACCACACTAACCTCATCATCAAAGTGAAGCTCTTTTACGCGCTCAGACACTAGGTCCAACATCTTCGAGTCATAATCAACTAAAATAGACCTAGGAGCAACATAGCCGTTCTGCCTAATTTTATCCATAGCGGCAAGCACAGTTGGCGCAGCACCACACGCCAGGCTAGTAAACGTAGCCGGCCCACCGTGATCTCTCTCTATTTCGTGCGCAGTATCAATCAGAGTGCTTTCAACAACCTTAGCTCGACTGCGAATGCCTCTTCCGTCATACAAGTTACTCAGCCAATCATGCAAGTCCTGAGTCATCGGCTGGCCATTAGGCATCGTTTCTATGGTTGGATCATAAATCGGCATTAAAGCCGCAGCCGTCGGCACCATGCTTCGCCAGTCTGAATATCCCTCAACAATACCGTATAGCTCTTTGGTTGGTGGATTTTCCCGCATCCTACGAGTCTCGATGAATCTGCGAAAACTTCGATTACTATCTGACTTTCGGGCTCTCACCATAGCATCGTCAAGTGACGTATTGCCATAAAAACCCTGCCTGGCCAGCTGCTCGGCCATATCTGTGACGTAGTCGAGCCTATCATTAGTAAACTCATCTGCCACCTCAACTCTATGCTCGATGACCTCAACACCCGGAAGATGATTGCTTTCGGCCACTCGCATGCTTCGGTCTATTGACGCTCGCTGCGGATGAGTTAGGGACTCATGGAAATTAGTACTCACAATATTCACTAGTGTAGCACATATGCTACACTATAGGTATGACCAAAATCGTTATCATCGAAGACGATCCAACAATTAGCCAAATGTACAGAATGAAGTTTGAAGCGGATGGCTTTGACGTTCGCATGGCGGGCAACGGCTTAATCGGCGTAGACACCGTAAAATCTTTCCAACCAGATGTGATTTTACTTGATATTCAAATGCCTGAAATGGACGGAGCCGAGGCACTCGAACAGATCCGCGCAGACGAATCAAGCAAAGAAACCCCTGTAATTGTCCTGACAAACCTTGGCGAAGAAGAAGCCCCCGTCGAGATGCGCTCACTCGGCATCGATAGCTACATCGTCAAGGCCAACTATACCCCGCGTCAAGTCGTCGCTCGGGTCAAAGAAATCGTCGAAAACTAACTAAGACTGCGACTTGTCGCTATTGGCGATTCTTAGGCACGCAGTAATGACATTATCGAATAGTGCCGCCACGGTCAGTGGGCCGACGCCGCCTTTCTCGGGCGTAATAGTAAGGTCGTCTCGTTCGCGTACATCCGGCGCTACATCACCGCGCACGACTCCATCCTCCATGGCGGTACCAGCATCGACTACCACCGCCCCGGACTGAATCATTTCTGAACTAATAATGTGAGGTGCGCCTGCGGCGGTCACAATCACATCAAACTCACGTAGCGGCGTCAAATCATCGCCTTTTTCAAATACCGTCACTTCGAGACCTGAGTTCTGCCACATTTTCTCAAGTGGCCGACCGACCAGTCGACCGCGTCCAACGAGTGCTATTTTTTTATCGGGCAAGCTAACGCCATACCCCGCCAACAGCCAGTTGATTGCCATTGGCGTTGCAGCGTCGAACGTACTTTCAGGGTGAAGTCCGTCGACATCCTTCGCAGGGCTAACAGTCGAGAGCACCTCGTCCGCCTGAGCCATATCCTCTAGCGGCAGCTGAACGATGATTGCCTGAATGTCCTCGCGAGCATTTAGTGTTTCGATCGTCTGCAGCGTTTCAGCTGGGCCCACACGGTGCACTTCGACATCAATTAGAATGTCTGCGCCGTAGCGCTCCTTCAGTCGCATATACACATCAATCACCGGATTGGTGATGTTCGTCACGATTGCCAGCCTCGGAAGAATCTTATGCGCCTGACGAAGCGCACGCACTTGCTTTGCTTGACGCTCTTTTATAAACGACGCCAGATCTGAACCATTGAGTAATTTCACTCTCCTATGGTATCAGACGTCGTCGTCATATCCCAGCATATAGAACTGTCGAGAGCCCGAAGAGCCGCAATAGTTAGCACCGGGATCACTATAGTAGGCGTATCCATGGCTGGAGCTGCTAATTCCGCTGCCTGAATTTATCGGATCGACGGGCAGCTCGCCGATATAGGGATTTAAGTGCCCGGCTAAGTTCTGCCAGCTACTATCAACTGAGCTATTCCGACTACCGTTAATAATCGATGGACCCGTGCTCGGTGGATACTCCCCATTGTGTATGTAGTACATTTCGAGCGCCTTCGCAAGCGTCTTGATATCCTGCGTCCTTTGTGAATTACGTGCCTTTGCTGCTACGTTGTTATAGGAAACAATGGATATCGCTGCTAAAATGCCAATGACCACAATCACAATCAAGACCTTTTACTCGAGGTCATTCTGTGCTATAATCGTCCAGGCTTGGCGGATGCGACCGAGCCTGGAGTGCGGATGTATCTCACATAGAGGTATTAACACAAAACTTAAGAATATGGCGGATGTAGCTCAGTTGGTTAGAGCGTCGGGTTGTGGTTCCGAAGGCCGAGGGTTCAATTCCCTTCATTCGCCCCAAGTTATATTTCAATCTCAGCTATTGACTTTGTCGACGGTTTGTGATAGAATAGATATATGGGCCAGTAGCTCAGCTGCCCTGTCCGAGATCTTGCGTCGAGTAAAGTTATCAAGCACCCGTGCTCTAACCTGCAAAACGTAACGATTTCATGTAAACTTATGAGTACGCACATTTCACATATTTATGGGCCAGTAGCTCAGCTGGTTAGAGCACCTGCCTCTTAAGCAGGGTGTCGAGAGTTCAAGTCTCTCCTGGCCCTCCATAGAAAAATCCAGACCATTCGGTCTGGATTTTTCTATTACGCTACAAGCTTCACAGCTCTTTACCGTACGGATTATATCCGCGCCCCTGCGGCTCTTTAAAGCCCGCGGACGGACGATTTTGGCCGGTTTGAGTCTTCTCTTGGATCGGCTCATGAGTCTGCTCGCGTCGAGTCATCTGCCGTCCACCGATTTCTGCGCCCATTTGTCTCACTTGGTGCTGAGACCCCAGCATCGAAGCTCGGTACTTATGCCGTCTCACGGGCGATGACGGAGCCTGGGGAGATGATGCCGTGCCATAGGCAGATGCACCCATAGGCTGATTTGAGCTCGTCAATCGCTCGAGGAGCTCTCGAGATATCTGTGGCCTCCCTTTACTGCCCATATCTATGCGTGGTCGTGCTCTGCAGCCTCAGCCTCGTCGGCCTCAGCCTTAGTTTTATGTACGGTGCCCTCCGGATGATGTGAAGGTGCATAGATAGAATATATCTTCAGGGGTATATCGCCAGTATTTATAACGTTGTGCCACTTGCCAGATGGAACCAAAATAGCAAAATCGTCTTCGGCGGTGACATCAAAGTCAAGATCGTCTGGCGTGTCGCCCATGACAATCCGTGCCTCGCCTTGCTCTATACGCAAAAACTGGTCAGTATCATCATGCACTTCAAGTCCGATCTCACTCCCAACCTCGATACTCATCAGTGTCATCTGTAAATATTCGCCCGTCCAGGCTGCAGTTCTAAAGTTTTCATTATTCACAGTCAAGTCTTCAATATCAACGACGTATGGTGTTTTTCCGTGATCTTCTGTCATGATTTCCTCCTCTTGTATAAGTTTATACATTTGGTATTTGGTGCCCCGAGTAGGATTCGAACCTACGGCCTTAGGCTTAGAAGTCCTCTGCTCTATCCAGCTGAGCTATCAGGGC
>CAZHRI010000002.1:14190-23974 GCA_964534725.1 uncultured Candidatus Saccharibacteria bacterium | reverse complement strand
AGGGCTTGAGATACTTACCCGTAAAGCTCGTCTTGCTCGTTACGATATCTTCTGGTGTACCAGTCGCGACTATTGTGCCGCCGCCCATGCCACCCTCTGGGCCCATATCAACAAGATAATCGGCGGACTTGATGACATCGAGGTTATGCTCGATAACGATCATAGTGTTACCACCACTCACCAGCTGATGCAGGATGCGAAGGAGTCGCTTGACGTCTGCACTATGGAGACCGGTTGTTGGCTCATCGAGAATATACATTGTCTTGCCGGTTGAGCGCTTAGAAAGCTCGGTTGCGAGCTTGATGCGCTGCGCCTCACCACCAGAAAACGTCGTTGCTGGCTGACCAAGTCGAATATATCCTAAGCCCACATCCACCAGTGTCTGCAGTTTTCGAGCAATCGCCGGAACGCTCGCGAAGAAGCCTGCGGCTTGCTCGACGGTCATCTCGAGCACGTCACTAATTGTTTGGTCCTTGTACTTAATCTCAAGCGCCTCACGATTATAGCGACGACCCTTACATTCATCACACACGACGTACACGTCTGGCAAGAAGTGCATTTCAATTTTGATCATACCGTCGCCTTGGCAGTTCTCGCATCGACCGCCTTTCACGTTAAAGCTAAACCGTCCCGCTTTATAGCCACGCACGTTCGCTTCTGGGGTAGAGGCAAACAACTCACGAATTGGCGTAAAGATGCCCGTATAGGTTGCGGGATTAGAGCGTGGCGTTCGCCCAATCGGCGACTGATCAATCACGATCGCTTTGTCGAGCTGCTCAATACCCTCAATGGCATCATGCGCACCCGGTGCAGTCGTAGCGCGGTTAAGCCGGGATGATAATTCCTTAGCAATAATGTCGTTTACTAACGTCGACTTTCCCGAACCTGACACGCCGCTGACTACCGTAAGCACACCGAGAGGAAATGCAACGTCAATATTCTTGAGGTTGTTCTCGCGAGCGCCTCGCACGACCAGCTGACGATTCTTCTCGATACGTCGACGTTTTTTTGGCACCTCGATCTTTTCAGCACCGCTCAAATATCGCCCAGTAATACTATCTGCATTCGCGGCCACATCTTCCGGCGTGCCAATCGCAATCACCTGACCGCCTGCCACACCAGCACCAGGACCCATGTCGATTAAGTAATCACTTTGCCGAATCGTATCTTCGTCGTGTTCCACTACAAGCACACTGTTGCCAAGATCTCGTAGACGCTTAAGTGTACCGATGAGTCGATCATTGTCTCGCTGATGGAGGCCGATTGAAGGTTCATCTAATACGTACAAGACGCCCTGTAGACCCGAGCCTATTTGTGTTGCCAGACGAATGCGCTGCGCCTCTCCGCCAGACAATGTATTGGCAGCACGGCCAAGTTCCAGGTAATCGAGGCCTACATCATGCATAAAGCCGAGCCTTGATCGAATTTCCTTAAAAATCTGCGTACTAATCTCTAGTTCTTTATCAGTGAAGTCTTCGGTCGAAGAGTTAAATAAATCTAACGCCTGATCAACAGACAAATCAGTAATGTCCATAATACTGAGGCCGTTGACAGTGACAGCTAGTACCACCGGTTTCAAGCGGGCACCCTTACAGGCATAACAATGTCGCTCACGCATAAAGCGCTCAATGTCACGGCGCATAAAGTCACTATCGGTTTCTTTCCAGCGACGCTCAAGATTTGGAATCACTCCTTCGTACGTCGTTTTATAGCTACGACCACCACCCAAGTCGACTGTATATTGTTGCGTGTCGGTCCCATAAAGAATCTGCTGCCGGGCCTCTTCGGATAAATCGCGAACCGGGGTACGAATATCAAATCCATGCGCCGCACCAACAGCAGCGAGTCGCTTCAAGTACCATGCATCGGCATTTACCCGGTTATATGGACGAATTGCCCCCTCGGCGAGAGTGAGGTTAAGGTTAAATACCAGCTCCGGGTCGACTTCGAGTCTGCTGCCAAGTCCTGTGCAGGTGGGACACGCGCCCTGTGGTGCATTAAAGCTAAACAGCCGCGGCTCAAGCTCCGGAATCTCCTCTTCTGGGTGATCCACACAGGCATAACGCTGTGAAAATACTCGAGTCTCATCGGTATCGGCATCAAGAATCTCAACTACACCTTGGCCATGTTCAAGTCCCTGCTCAATGCTCTGCATGAGACGAGATTGCATATCCTCCATCAGTACTAGTCGGTCAACCACCAGCTCGATATCGTGCTTATAGCTCTTTTGTAGTTCGGGGAATTCATCAAGCGCGTACACCACACCATCAACTCGCACGCGCGCATAACCAAGTCGCCGATATTGCTCAGGAATATGAGCAAACTCTCCCTTCTTACCTTTCACAAGTGGCGCCAAGATAAGCATTCGGCGATCTTTGTAGAGCTTGCCTACCTCGAGCGCAATTGCGTCCATCGTGCGCCGAGTGACCGGCTTGCTACACACAGGACAGTGTGGAATGCCGATACGCGCGAATAGCAGACGAAGATAGTCATATATTTCTGTGACCGTAGCCACTGTTGAGCGTGGATTTCGACTGGTTGATTTTTGGTCGATAGAGATAGCGGGACTCAGGCCTTCGATACTATCAACATCGGGTTTATCCATGATGCCAAGAAACTGTCGTGCATAGCTCGACAAGCTTTCGACATACCGTCGCTGCCCTTCAGCGTAAATTGTATCAAAAGCCAAGCTAGACTTGCCTGACCCAGACAGTCCAGTGATAACAACTAGCTTGCTGCGCGGAATCTCAACATCAACATTTTTGAGGTTGTGCTCACGCGCACCTTTTACACGAATCACCTCGGACATAACTGGTATATTATACACATTTTACTGACTTTTTTCTAGACCAATAGGATGAACGTTAGTATAGCAACTACATATTTCGCTTATGATTGCAATGTTCACCTCTGTTTGCTAGAGTGACTATATGAATCAAAAGGTGGTTTTGGGCAGTATTATCGCGGGCGCTTGTGTCGCCCTTTTTCTGTTGATACCCGATCAGATGGTTTCTTTTGTTATAGCCGGACACATTCCATTCACCAGCATCAGTGTTCCGCCCCTTGCGATGCTCGCACTATGGATTTTCGTCCTGCCCTTGAGTGTACTCATTTACCACCTGACGAGTACCGCACTCTGGAAGGCCCTCGACGCACTCGGCGTTATTAGCCAGCGCCATATTAACCGCAGCATCCGCTGGGGCTTGGAACGCTACACTTTGCCACTTCTTCTCGCTTCGGTCCTGGTATACGTTATTGCAGACTTCCCCGAGAGCTCATCGTCCTCGCCCGAGCTAATCTTCCGACGACGCTTCCTGGCCCTTCCTTCTTAGTCACCCTCCGGCAAAATACTTTCAATCCATAGCTGTAACTCAGATAGAATAAAGCTTTGATCGTCATTCAGTTCGCTAGCTCCGAGACGCGCAAGAGACTGCATAACAACGGGTAATTGCTTCTGCAGTCGCTCACCTCGCCACGTTTCCCATTCCGTCATTTCGGACTCAGTCAGACTACGCGCAAAATTACGTGCTTTGTAATGCAGCAGCAGGCCCGGTAGACGCGCATCACTAAACTCCGGCTGCAGGTCGACCAGCTGCTGCTCGGTGGCATTTCGTACCGCCTCAACGCGTACTTTATCGCCGTTCGCCAAGAAACCGTCGTACAGCTGTGCCTCTGGGTCGGGTGATGCAGTAAATTCTGGCCGCAGCTCAAATACACTACGTATATTTTCAGCAAAGGCGGGATTTTCTGTCAGAATCTTGAGATTCGCCTCAATCACGTCCCTACTTAGACTAATCTTACTCCAGCCATCACCCTGTTCAAGCACTCCCAGCGGCGCGACAGCCGGGCATCGATTGTACTGTAGCTGTTTAACTGGCACCGGCACGAACCCCTCCTCCTGCCGAGTCTCCCAGCTTGCAAATAGTCGAGCTGCTAGCTCCTCCTGGCTGAGGTCAACAAATGGTGTTGGATCATACCGCAAATCATACACGAAAACGTTTTTATGTGGAGCCGAAGTCAAAGGAAAAGCGACTGTAGTTTTAGCGAACTGCTTATCATATCGACCGCTGGTATAAACAAACGGCTGTTTATTATCAAGATTGACCAAAGCCTGGACTTCCTTCTTATCACGCATCTTCAAAAGATAGTCAAATAGCTGTGGCTGTTTAGAGCGAATCAGCTTTGTGACATCGATGAGCGCCATAACATCACTCAAGGCGTCATGGGCATTATCATGACTAATGCCGTTTTGCTTTGTGATCAGCTCTAGTTTATTGACCGCCTCACCCTTTTCGTTGATTGGCCACTCAATACCCTCCGGCCTGAGAGCGCGTGTCATCCGCACAACGTCTAAGATGTCCCAGCGACTTCGGCCATCTTTCCAGGACCATTCGTATGGGTCGTAAAAATTACGCCACAGTAGGTGACGAACAAACTCGTCGTCAAACCGCACACTATTAAAGCCGACGATAATTGTATCCGGCGTAAACCATTCATTGACAAGCTTCTTAGCGAATTCAGCCTCGCTCCAGCCATCCTCGACAGTTTTTTGCGGCGTAATGCCGGTGACCAGCAAAGCCTCGGGGCTCGGTATTGTATCATCACTAAGTGCTACTAGCTCATTTACCGGTTCACCGATAAGGTTAAAGTTCATGTCAGTTCGTTGACCCGCAAACTGCATAATCCGGTCGTTACGTGCGCTAAGCCCCGATGTCTCTAGATCGTAGAAGAAAAATGTCTTTGCCATCACCCTCATTGTACTACATAAAAAACCGTGACCCCCAGCTGATCATTGAACGGCACCACCAAGCGCCTATTCTGAGAAAATAAAATAGAAGTGACACATCACTTCTATAAACTAGGTTTAAGTTGTGGCGGGAAGAGTCATGTCTCTACCTCTTCCTACCTTGCACACACCGGTGCTCAGATGACTGCGCGGAACGCGCTGTCCAGGGTTCGCTCGGCGTAGCATCAAAGAACCAGGTCATCCCGGAGAATGACATTGGACACATTCTGCTTGGCCTGCCGATGGCGCCCCGACTGGATTTTACTGCTCTAACAGAGTAAATTCACTCTCGCCGATGAGAATAACGCTGTTTGGTTCGGCGCCTTGACGAACGAGCTCATGGTGAATACCAAGCTTTCGCATAATGTCACGGAGGCGGTTAACTGCTTCAAACTGCTCGAAGTTCGTTCGACGAGCGAACTTCTCAATCTTGCTGCCATATACCCTGTACTGCCCATCTTCTAGCTCGACGCGCCATGTATCTTCGGCCTGGTCCTCCGACAGTGAAATAACTGGCAACCCCTCGTCTACGATATCGTCACTCTCCAGCGCCTCTCTCTCAGCCACGCGATACACTTCGACTTCATGCTTCAGCATACGTAGCAGTTCAGTCACCCCGCTATGGGTCTGTGAGGAAATAGTGACCACCTGAACGCCTGGAGCGACCTGGTGGATAGCGGTTGCCTGCATTGCGATAATATCGTCGTCCAAACCTTCGCACTTCGTCAATGCAACTACCTCTGGACGATCTGCCAGCTCGCTACTATAATTTTCGAGTTCGCGGCGAATCGTCTGGTACTTTTCAGCCGGGTCGTCACTGTAAGCGTCTATCATGTGCAGAAGTACCGCCGTACGCTCGACGTGCCTCAAAAACTGGTCGCCGAGCCCCTTCCCCTCTGATGCGCCCTCTATGAGACCGGGAATGTCAGCTATCAGGATACTGCCGTCGTCGATGTCCGCTACGCCGAGATTTGGCGTAAGCGTAGTAAACTCATAGTCAGCAATATCTGGACGAGCGTTGGACACCACAGAGAGAAATGTCGACTTCCCGGCATTAGGAAAACCGACGAGGCCAACATCTGCGAGCAGCTTCAGCTCAACCTCGGCCTCAAACTCGTCACCTGGCTCACCCAACTCAGCGATCCGTGGCGCTTGGCGTACCGATGACTTAAAATGCGCATTACCAAAACCGCCGTCACCGCCGCTAGCCACGACAACCTCTTGCCCGTCAACGGTCAAGTCAGCAATCATCTCACCATCTCGACGCACCACAGTACCCACTGGGACATCAATTACCAGGGGATCACCAGAGCGACCGCGTCTGTTGCGCTTTGAGCCGGACTGCCCGTCCTTAGCGGTGAGTTCTGGCTTATAACGAAACTTTAACAGGGTGTTGAGGCCTTTAATAGCCCTAAACACAACGTCGCCACCACGCCCACCGTCGCCACCATCTGGGCCACCCTTATCTACATAAATCTCATGACGAAAACTGACGGCTCCATCGCCGCCCTTTCCTGCCTTAACTCGAACTTTAGCTGTATCTACAAACATATGCTGTCCATTATAGCATTAAAACGCCCCGCAACAGATGCGGGGCGTTTGATTGCGTGTTACTTGGGTCTACTTAATGAAGTTGTAGCCTGCCAGCGCACTGCGTGGAATTGTACGGTGCGTGACCACATTGTACCCAGCGTAGTTCATATCGCTGACATAGATATTCTGAGCATCAACTCGCTCAACCACACCGACGTGACCGTAGCCGCCACCACCAAAGCTGGTCTGGAAGACGTCACCTGGCTGTGGATCCTGATTGACGCCGTAGCCAGCCATCCGTGCACTTGAGGCCCATGAGTAAGCGTTGCCCCATAGGCTGCCAATTGGCTTACCGAGCGCTGCACGTCGCTCAAATGCGTACCACGTACAGTTGCCGGCGGCATATCGGTTACCCGCAGACACACGGACATAGCCATAATTGGTGCCGGTTGTTGCGCTGTTGCTACTGCTGTACGAAGGGTATACCGGCTGTGGTGCTACGTACCCGGGGCGTTCTGTTTCAGGTAGATCGCCGTTTGGTAGAACTAAGCGTGTACCCTCAGCTAGAGGTGCCCCGACTGTCAAGTCATTATGAAGAACGACGCGCTCGGCGTTGACCTTGTAGCGCTCAGCGAGCTCTTCTAGTGTGTCACCGCTCTTGACAGTATAGACAACGCCATCAACTCGAGGCACAACAATAGTCTTGCCCGCCTCTACAGTATCAGAGGTGGTGTTATTCGCCCAGCGAAGGGTCTGCGCAGAAATGCCGTACTGGGCGGCTATTTTCTCCAAAGTATCGCCCTCCTTAGTCACATAGGAGATAAGGCTACGGTCTTCTGATGTCGTAGGTTGAACAATCTGCGGCTTACTGATGACTTCAGCGTCACTCTGAGAAAGCTGCTTCTTAATATACAAAGTAGTGGTTGCTTCACGAAGATCACCGGCAACGGGAAGATTAGTGGTCTCGGCCAGCTGTGTCACAGCACTTGCTGCCGTTAACTGATCGACCGATATCTGCTCTGGGCTACTGGTAGTAGGAACTCCAGCTGCCGCCTGTGTCGTAGCGACTACACCCGTATCGGGGGTGATGTTTGAACCTCCATAACTTAGCGTCAGGAGTGTGATGATAAGGAGGAAGATACCTGCATAAGCCGAAACGGCTGATCCTCGAACCTTGAGCGCCCTAGGGGCAGTTGATTGATTACGAATTATCGTTCTCCTGTACTTCAGCGTTACCGCAAAGTACGTTTACCATAATTTGTCTTTCTTCTCGCAAATAGAACGGGATACTCTGTCGACCTAATGATTAGTTAATATTCTCGCATAAACAATTAGTTGTAGCCGTATCCGTACGACATTTTTGGTAGACCCTGATTGTCGCCTTTCCATAGTGGTAGGCAGACCCAACTTCGGGCTAATAATCATTGTATCAGGCATTGACAAGGTTGTCAATAGATTATTTGAGTGTAAGATTTTGTCAAGGGAGAAGACAGTTCACCTGACAGTGGCGCCTAGTGTTTTCGAGATGCTCGGCCTCGGTACGAGAAAAATAGTTCACGCCATCGTCGCCGCTCACAAAGAAGAGATAATCACCCTCTGCTGGGTCTGCGACCGCAAGCAATGCGCCCAGTCCAGGCGAACTAATTGGGCCAGGAGGAAGTCCTGCATGAATTCGGGTATTATACGGCGAGTCAAAGTCGACAGTTGGTCGCTGGCCGGCCTGGGCCGCGGCGTATACAAATGTTGCATCTGCGCCAAGAGATATGCCATCTTCAAGTCGCTTAAGGAAGACCTGAGCGACCTGCCTTTGGTCATCACATGTCTGCGAACCTTGACAGCTTACCTCTTTCTGAACAATTGATGCCAGGGTGATGCCTTCGTAAAGCGTCAAACCTTGTTTGGCGAACTTCGCCTCCAGTTTATGTTCGTCAATTTTCTTCACAAATTCGTCGAATGATCGCCTGATAATCTGCTCAACGGAGGCGTTCTGAGGCATATGATACGTCTCTCCGTAGATATACCCCTCGATGCCCATATTCTGGGGCCGGCCTCGAAATAATGTGTCATCGTATTCGCCGTAGTCGGCCGTAAATGCACGCTCGATGTCTGCACGCGAGTATCCTAGTCGCTCAAATGTAGAGCGAATGTCCTGCTTCTTGTCCTCGCTTGTCGATGAGTTATCCATTAGCATTGCGCCAGGAACAATCTGTACGACCTGATCCTCGGTTTCCGCCTCCTGTAGACTTTGGGCGATATCCGGCACGGACTGCGAAGGAGAGAGTCGATGCAACCCAGCCTGTAGACTAGCAGACTGACCGTTTAGCTTCACATGAACAGTGAAGGCAAAGCTGTTACGAATAAGACCCTCGTCGCGCAGAATATCAGCGATTTGACCAGGAGTGGTTCCGGGCTCTATGGTAACGGCTACTTTGTCTGTGCTACTAGAGTCAACCGGACGAAGCTGTAAGTTATACCAGACGACAAACGAGAGCAGCACTCCGACCATCAGCGCGGCGATTGAGCCAACCACCAGCCATGTCCTGTTCTTCTTAATTTGCATATTCTTGCTCCAGATAATCCTGCAAAATAATGCTCGCAGCCTCGGCATCAATCTCACCCTTGTCTTTTACCCTGCCGAGACGTCGTTCAGCCTCAACACTAGTCAAAGATTCATCTTGAAACACGATATCGGCTTCGATGTCGATTTCGGCGAGCTGCTCCACAAACTTCTCTACGAGCTCAGTCTGCTTAGTTGGCTCCCCTGACTGGTTGCGAGGATAGCCTGCCACAATCGTTCTGACGTTATGCTGTAGGATAATTTCAGCAATCTGCTGGACAATATCATCAGACCGCTCAAGATAACCAAAAGGAACTGCTATGCGCACCTGGGAGTCTCCCAGCGCCATACCAACTCTTCGCTCACCCACATCGAGTGCCAGGAAAGTTCTAACTGGCATCCTCTAGTTTGAACTCGACCGTTATGCGACCTACATCATTTGGTACTGTGCGTACCCAGAATGGCCAGAACTTTGTATCAACATCGTCAACGCCCTGAATGGACTCAAGGCTCGCCTGGATGTCACCGTAGCTCTTTCCTCGTGCTTGCTCCTTGACCTGGGCTTCATCAATCTCAGGACCAACGGTACCGTTGGCGGTGATTCGAACGGTCGTTGCATCTTCACGAGCAGTGAATTGCGCAAACTTCACATCTTCGGCGCCTGTCTCGTAAATCTTCTGAGCAGTTTGGCCTTCAATCTCACCGGAGATGGTATCACTGAGCAGCTTCTCCAGGTCCACTTCGTCAATGGCGTACATCGAGGCGGTGATGGTCGACTTTAGTGTCACCGGTCCCTTCGCCTCAGCATCTACCGCAACGCTTGACGACGGGTCTGATCGCTGCTCTGTATAACTCTCGTCAATCACGACAGCCGAGCTACCAAATGATGACTCTAGCTTACTACGGAG
>CAZHRI010000002.1:0-14090 GCA_964534725.1 uncultured Candidatus Saccharibacteria bacterium | reverse complement strand
ACTCTAGCTTACTACGGAGTTCGCTATCAGTTTCTTCAGCGAGCGCGGCGGAAGCTTTTTGAATATCTTCCGAGCTGACTGCTTTAACAACCCTATCGGTTCCACCAGATGTAGCAGATTGGAATGTCACTGAAGTAACTCCATTTGCCGATGTAGAAGCTGAGCCCTTCGCTCCATTATAATTAGCTCCCGGATTAGCAGCCACCACTTCCACAACAACTCCGTCAAGGCCATCAGGATCGCCCTTTGCAAAAACAGCATCTTCAGTTGTTCTATATATCATACCGCTAGAAGACTGTATCTCGGTTCCCGAAGAAACCGTTAATCCACTCACGAGTATTACAGCAGCACTGGTCTCAATCTTCACGCTGCCCGTGGCTTTCTCTCCGATATTTTTCTCACCAGTAGCCGTAAACTCAACTGATACATCTGCTTTCTGTTCTTGTCTGAGGGCCTTGACAATATTCTCTTCAGCGCTAGTTGCACCCTCGAGCGTCAGGGCGGTATTTTGGTCAACCGTTACAGTCGTGGTCTTAGCGGTAATCACCACCGTTGCACGCGGCGCAAACCAAATAGCCCAGACCAAAAAGACAAGGAGCGCGAGCGCTGCCCCACCAATAATAAAGAGCTTCTTGCGAAATGAAGAAAAGTTCGGTACATTCTTGGTCTTAGGCGACCGCTTGCCTGCTGCTGATTTCACTGGTTCAGCGATAACACTAGATTTGATGGCGGCGTTGATGGCGACTTCGGCGTTCTTGTTGGAAGGGGTGGCCGAACGCGCTATCTCGCCGATTGGTAGTTTCTCACCGTCAATAATGTCATCATCGTCCACCTTAAGTACAGGCACATCAATCAGTTCGGGTTTGCTCTGGAGGTTACGTGCAACTGGAATCTTTGCTGCTGCGGCAAGAGACGTGAGTGATGGACTGCTCGATATAAGCACGAGGCGCTTGTTCGCTTGTTCTGCAGTGCGCTGCAGCAGCCGCATACTTACCGCACTCTGAAGCAGACCAACACGGTTCGGTGGAACCAGCGCGATGATTCTTTCTTTTGACGCCTTAACCTTGCCGACGATAGTCGTGATATCGTCTTCGACGTCTATGTAGATTACATCTTTATTCATCAGTTAGATTTTTAGTAATTTGTTTACCTTATCCATTAAGCCATTATCGTCTTGATTCACCATTATTGTATCATATCCCACTCTGAGCAGCCCCATGGAGGTGATCATGGTATGGTCGTCAATCTCCCCCGTTGAGTCTGTGATACCTGCCACGTCAGACGGCTTGATGTGCTGTACGGTAGGCCGACGCGTGAATGGTAGTTCTTTATACCATTCCTCTGTTTCGAGTGCGCGCACAAGCTTCTCCAGACTCGCACCACCGCCACAAAGCAATATACGATTCGGCAGATGGTCAACGCTATCAAATTCGCTAAGCGCAAGCTCTACGCCAGATAGCCAGACCTCCAAGGTCTTATCTACAGCTATTTCGAGCTTCTTTTTTACAGTAGGCTTGATGTTTTCATTATCGATATTGAGCTTTAGCTTCTCGGCGTCAGCATAGCTAAGCTCCATGTCTGAGGCGATAGTACGAGTAAAACTGCGACCACCGATGCCAAACATTCTCGTACCTTCGACACCACCGTCATTGACCACAGCAATGTCGGTTGTGCCACCACCTACGTCGGCGAGTACAGCAGTAAAGTTGCTATCGGTATCGGTTCCGAGCACACTGCGACTCACTGCAAAAGGCTCAGCTGCGACGGCGATAAGGTCAAGCGCGAGCTCATCGGCAACCTTTTCAAGTGCTCCTATATGGACCATTGGGGCGAAGGCTGTATAAATCTGTACTGCGACGTCTCTTCCTTGAAAGCCTATCGGGTTTGAAACCTTGTAGCCGTCGATGTGTATCGACACAAGCGCAGAGTTGACGAGCTTTACTTCCACGTCTTGGTTACCTGTTTCGAGCGCAATCTGCTTCTGGGCTCGACCCTGAGCTCGCTCTTGCACCTTCTCAATAATAAACTCCATCTCGGCGATATCGAGAACCTTGTCAGGCTGCGGGCGTCGGTAACGAATAGTATTCGTCACACCCTTGACCAGCTCTCCTGCCATACCAATAACCACGCGCTTCGCCTGGACACCAGCCTGATCTTCCGCCTCAGATAGCGCTGCTTCACAGTTCTGAACCACGCCAGATATATCAGCAATCGCACCAGAATTCATATCGCCCATCTGCTGCTGCTTACGCCCAACACCAATTATCTCTAGCTTGTCATCATTAACCCTGGCGATTAACGCCTTCACAAATTCCGTACCTATATCGATGCTGACCAACAGTTCTGCGTCGTCAGATTTGGATTTCTTATTCAAGATATTTTTTAGCGCCATACTGCTTATAGTATACCACGTGGACATGGGCAGCGTGCGACTTGATTATTATTTTGTTTTGTGATATAATAAGACTATGGACCATCTACCAAACGACCCTAACTCTGACGTACAGTGGCACGAGCTAGTGCAGGCAATTGAAGACGTTGACCACCTAGCGCTTGATGAGAACTTTGAGCGCACACTCGACACTTTTGCGATATTCAAACAAACCACGTTCGTGCAGGGTGATTCGCCATTGCGAGTCGATAATGATAGTGTGTTTAGGGGAAATTACTTCACTCGGCACATTGAGCATCCCCGCATAACCCTGCAAGAGACCACGCTCGCTACAGACATACGTGGCGGTTTTGTCGACATAAAAGGCTCTTTTATTTTAAACGGCAAAGAGTTTCGCATACTCTCAAGAAAGGGGAAACTTTTGACTCATAGCGAGTCAGACAATTTCCCCCCAATGCCCATAGAACCCCATGACATCACCGCCCTTCTTGCCGCACTCGCAAGTCAATTCTCTTACGAACGAATAAGCTGTGTCTCTGCGTTTAGCGAGCAACTGGAGAGCGCCGAAGATGACTACCACCAGCTTGCAACAGCCGTCTCGCTAATGGGCAACTTTATCGGAACATCGACAAAGACAGTCCGCTCGTACCTGCCCGGCGATACAGAAGCAATCATAGCGGAGATGACTGAGGTAGAGACGCCAGATAATAGCGACGTTCGTAACCAGCTGCTCCTTGGCACCACCAGCGACCTATTCGGCCTCACCGATGAGATTAGCCTATCTCAGCATCAAACAGCGCTCGAAGACACATATACGGTCGAGGAGCGTCTTGCAACGCATGCACTCACCCAACGACCAGCAATTCTCCATAAAGTAGCGCTCGACGAATACCCGTTTCAACATCAACCCGGAGCAGTAGTTGCACCCTACACAGAGACGTCAGACCCAGAAGTAGTAAGACGATACGCCATACTGTGTCGAGAACTCATGTGCGCCTACACAAAACTTTCTACCGATGAACCCAGCTAGCGAAGTACGGCTTTGACGCGCCGTATGCCGGCTGATGACGATTCTTCTTTGGTGATCTTAAAGCTTTTACTGCCTTCAGCAAGCTGCGCGGTGTGATCGACATGTGGACCGCCACAAATCTCAAAACTCGCGCGACTCTCGCCCTCGCCCATCTGATACACTTTGACCTTATCCCCGTAACGATCGCCAAATGCACCAATTGCACCCATCGCGAATGCCTCCTCTGTGGGATACTCTTTATAGCTGACCGGGAGGTCGGCTTTAATCCACTCATTAACCATACGCTCAACCTCATCAAGTTGGTCGCGCGTGACTTTTTCGTCGTTATTAAAGTCAAACCGCAGTCGCTCCTCGGTGATATTGCTGCCGTGCTGTGTCACGTGCTGACCGACAACTTTCTTGAGTGCTGCATACATCAGGTGGTTGGCAGTGTGAAGTTTTTTATGCTCCATTGTCGAGCCGCCGAGACCGCCTTTAAACGCACCCTTGGCCGCAGTCTGACTGCGCTCACGCTGCTCTTTCATTCGCTCATCAAATTTTTGGCGCCAGTCCTGGTCGAGCTTGATGTTTTCACGCGTCGCAATCTCGACACTGAGCTCTACTGGAAATCCATATGTATCATGCAGTATAAATAATTCATCTCCAGTCAGGCCACCTTCGGTAAATCTACGCAGATGTCGAACGCCCTTTGCGAGTGTCCGAGAGAACGCCTTTTCTTCTTTGACTAGTACCGCAATAATCTTATCCCTATTGTCAGCAACTTCAGGAAAATCGCTGATGTAGAGATTAGCTATGACCGGAACAATTTCTTCAAAGAATGCCTGATTGATACCAAGCTCGTTGGCGAAACGAATCGCTCGACGTAGTAGCCGACGCATCACATAGCCCTGCTCCTTGTTGCTCGGCTCGCAGCCATCAACCGCCAGGAAGGTCGCCGCGCGCAGGTGATCAGCGATGACGCGCATACTCTCGGTGTGCTCTTCGTACTTTTTGCCGCTCAGCTGTTGAAGCTTGTCAATGATTGGCCACATTAGGCTGATTTTGAACACATCCGGATCGCCAAGCTTTGCCGCTGCGATACGCTCTAGCCCTGAGCCATGGTCGATGTTTTTTTGCTCAAGCTCTTCAAACTTGCCATCAGCTACCTTGCGGTACGCCATAAAAACATTGTTGCCAATCTCCATAAACCGGCCACAGTCACAGTTTGGGTGGCAGAACTCACCAAAGCTTGGATCATGCTCGATACCAAAGTCATAGAACATCTCGCTGTCTGGACCACAAGGGTCGCCAATCGGCGTAGTCTCGGGTGAGCCGTTGCGACTCCACCAGTTCTTGCTGCCATCATAATAGAAAATACGCTCACCGTCCTTAATGCCACGCGCATACCCGTCTTCTTCTGAGCCTATGTCGGCCTGATCGTTCGTGAGACCTGCGTTTTCATACAACTCAGCCCACACTTCAGCGGCCTCAGTGTCTTTTGGTATGCCGTACCGCTCATCGCCTATATAACACGTGACGTAGACTTTTGACATATCAAGCTTTACCACATCACTCAAAAATTCCCACATCCAACGAATCTGTTGGTCCTTGAAGTAATCACCCATGCTCCAGTTTCCGAGCATCTCAAAGAACGTCGTGTGACGATTATCACCGATGTCGTCGATGTCTTGTGCGCGAAGACAAGTCTGCGAGTCGGTAATACGCTTGCCGTCAGGATGTGGCTCGCCGAGTAGGTACGGAATCATTGGCTGCATACCGCTGCCAGTAAATAAAGTCGTTGGGTCGCCCTTAAGCACGAGTGGCGCGCGCCTGATGGCGACGTGGCCCCGATCTTCAAAGAATTTTATATACGCATTGCGGATTTCTTGTGCATTCATATCTGTTAGTATAGCATGTCAGACGAGTGATTACACGCCAGACGACGCGCTATGTGCGGATAGGCAACGTCAGAAGACATCTTGTTGCACCATCTTGCTGAGCCCGACTGACCGACTGCACGCCGCCTACGCTCTCGCATGGCTGGTCACCCTTCAGGAATTGATAAATCTGCGCCATTCTGCCGCCCACCGACCTATAGAATCCGCTACTCAGTTCATCTTCGTCACAGAGTGTCTTTTACGTACTCAGTTTTGGCGAGTCGCCATTAATCACTTCCCTTATGGCGGCATCGAAGATGCTCGACGTAAGCACGGCACGAACCGCCAGGCAAATAGTGCTTCCCGTAACACTCGCGCATAATGTACCTGATTGCAGCCAGTATACCAGCTACCACAATGACAGTCAGTACAGCAGATAGGGCCTTCGACCGTCGCATATAAAATACCCGCTCGCAGATGACGGGCGGGTACTTCTTAATGCGCTTGTGGTGCCTAGGCCTCTGTAGATTCGGCAGCTTCTTCTGCGACCGGCTCTTCTTTTGGCTGATTCTTGCGGAGCTTTTCGGCGTTACGAATAGTTTTCTGTCGAGTCACGTCAGCTTCTTTTACCCACTTAGGCAACTTGACGCCAGCTTCTTTTAGGAGCTTCACGACACGAGGTGTTGGCTGTGCACCAGTATCAAGGTATTTCTGCGCGAGCTCAACCTGAATATGTGCTTCTTTGGTGTGTGGATTGTAGCTACCGACATAAGCAATCACACGACCACTTGATGGGTGACGCTGAGCTTCCTGTACAGCTAGACGGTAAACTGGGTAGCCCTTTCGGCCAAGTCGTTGCAAACGAATTGCGAGCATGTATAAAACTTCCTTCTTTTGTTGAATTAATAAAACTACTCATGTAAGTTTACACTTTTTATGCGCAAACGTCAATCTGTTTTCTTGAGATTATTCGCGATTTTACTAGCCCGCAGCAAGTATACCGCCGCCAAGAACCTGACTGTCGCGATAGATTACTGCTGACTGACCGGCCGCAACCGCACGCTCGGCATTTTTGAGAGCGAGTGTCATGGTGCCGTTTTCGATGTGAAAGCTACGTACGCTCAGCAATTGACCCCTGTGGCGCAGTCGCACCCGGAGCTGGTCACCCTCGGCCGGCGCATCACCAATCCAGTGTATATCTTGCAGATTGACCTGCTCTCGCCACATCTCAGCATGATTAAGATCCTGGCTGACGAAGACAATATTGCGCTGCATATCCTTACCAACGACATAATAAGGTAGTCCGCCCCCAACATTGAGTCCGTGACGCTGGCCGATAGTATATAGCATTGCGCTTTCGTGCCGTCCAATAACTTCGCCGGTTTCCTTCTGAATAATCTCACCAGGAGTTAGCTCAACATATTGCTCTAAAAACTCTCGCATCCCCACCTGACCCACAAAACATATCCCCATGCTTTCTTTCTTGGTGGCCGTCCATAGCCCATGCGAAGCTGCATAGTCTCGTACTAGCTGCTTGGTCATATTGCCTAGCGGAAATAATGTCTTCTTTAATGCTTCGGAGTCTACTCGGTATAAGAAATATGTCTGGTCTTTGTTGTCGTCTGTCGCCATCTGAAGCATACCGTTTTCTGTTTTCGCATAGTGTCCGGTCGCAATCATGTCAGCCCCACGCTCTAAGGATGTGCGCAGGAATAGATTAAACTTAATCTCTTGGTTGCACATCACGTCAGGGTTGGGCGTTCGACCAGCTGCATACTCAGCCACCATCGAGTCTACCACGCGCTGCTTGTACTCGTCCTCAAAATCGAACACCTCGAAGTCGATACCGAGCGAGACTGCCACGCGTTTTGCATCAGCTACGTCTTCGGCCCACGGACAATGCATACCAGGCATATCCTCAGTCCAGTTCTTCATATATACGCCGGTGACATCATAACCCTGCCCTACCAATAGCGCTGCTACGACACTACTGTCAACTCCGCCGCTCATACCGACAAACACTTTGGTAGCCACTAGCGTGTTCCTCCGACGTAAAATACCGCGATTTTTACCAACTCACTCAATGCGGTCCACCACCCCCATGGCGTAAGCCACCAAAACTCGCTCCATTGATTGTCGCTTGTCACCGGA
This sequence comes from uncultured Candidatus Saccharibacteria bacterium, assembly GCA_964534725.1. Lineage (GTDB taxonomy): Bacteria > Patescibacteriota > Saccharimonadia > Saccharimonadales > Saccharimonadaceae > Nanosynbacter. The sequence continues at coordinate 6,661 of CAZHRI010000002.1, read as the reverse complement.
TGACTACGTACCGTGATGGTATCAAACTGCTTAGAGAACTCTAGGCTAGCTCGTCGCATATGATAGCCGCTTGTCACTAAAATAATGTCCTGCACTCCACGCGACCTCAGCTGTTCGCGTACCTGCTCGGCATTCTGCTTGGTTGTTTCACTCTCACCCTCAATGATTGTCGCTTCGCTCGGCACACCATTTGCAACTGCATGCTCCTGCATCACCACCGCATTACTTGGGCTATTTTTGTCTGCCGCCGCACCGGACAGGACGATGAGAGGCGCCCAACCAGCCCGAAAAAGACGAATCGCTCCATCGGTACGGGCTATTGTATCTCCGCCAGATATCACCACAATAGCGTCAGCTGTCGCACAGCCGCCGCCGGGAGATGGATTAGCGATGTCACACCTCTCGAGATTATCAGGCGACAAATATCTCCCAATGCCAAACACCAGAAGAAACGCCATGATTCCTATAAGTGCAAGTCGCATCATGATCGCGCCATCCTTGCCTTTTCCATCTGTACCGCTTCAATAATCAACTCGGTAGCGCGTCGCACGCTATCATCAGTAGACAGCCGTCCGAGACTAATCCTTAAGCTGCCCCGAATCAACGAATCGTCGAGTCCAATTGCCTCAAGTACATGCGACTTTGTGTCTTTATTTGCCGCACATGCACTCCCTGTCGCCACCATGACGCCACGAGTCTCTAGCCAAAATATGAGCCGTTCTGCATCAATCCCGGGAAATGATACGTGTAAAAAATTCACCAGCCCTTTCTTTTTGTCAGACGACACAACCATATCAGAAAATACTGCTTCAAGCTCTCGCTGCATATTGTCTCGAATCTCCCGTAGGCGGTGCAGTTCGCTTGATCGACGCTTTCCGGCTACATCAAGCGCCTTGGCAAATCCAACTACTCCCGCAACATTTTCTGTGCCACTTCGCAGTCCACTCTCCTGGCCTCCGCCGACGACTGTTGGACGTAGCTGTACGCCGGGCCTAACCCAAAGCAGCCCAACCTGTTTTGGGCCATATACTTTCGCGGCACTCAGCGTGAGCAGGTCTACACCGAGTCGCTTCACGCGAATATCAATCAATGCGGCGGCCTGGGATGCGTCGCAATGAAACAACAGTGGTGTACGGTCGCCCGTCGCCTGTCGTCGTAGACGCTCAGCCTCAAGGACGCGTCCGATATCCTCAATTGGCTGCACGGTGCCGAGTTCGTTATTTACCAAGCCAACGCTCACAAATGTTGTCTCTGGCGTAAGCGCACTTGCAACTGCCTCGGCAGTAATGCGGCCTTTTTTGTCAGGCATGATGCGGGTGGCCCGACCAGTTCGCTCGGCTGCAGCGATTGCTGCAACGTGCTCCACCGCCGAAACCAACACCGGGCCCTGACACGCGGTGAATGCAATATTAATTGACTCGGTAGCACCCGCTGTCATTACAAGTTCGTCCGCTTGCGCGCCCAAACTCTTGGCAATAAGCTGCTTTGCCGCTGCGTAGTCATGCTTCACCTCTACACCCTTAGCGTATGGACTAGAAGGATTAAAGAACTTTTCTGAAAAGAAAGGCAGCATCGCATCGAGCACCACCGGATCCACCGGTGTTGCCGCGGCATGGTCAAGATACATCATATCCTCTATCATCTACTTATTATTGTACCACTAAAGAGATGCGCCGGTTTTTGGATCGCGCTTATATAGCCGCCTAGTAACTCGCTCGTAATACTCTTTGGTTGCAAGTACGAAATTTTGCAGCTCCGCGCCTTCAAGGTACGTATAGCGTGGACCTGGCTGTACCTTGAGAATCCCTTGGGGTTGCACCTCATAGCGAGTTGTCATCTCCTGCGTCGAACCATCAGCTTGCTTGATTTCTTCGTGCCAAATCCATGTTGATTCGTCCAGGTTAAAAAACTCTCTTCGCACTACGTCTTGTGGGGCAGGCCCAAAGACCTCTCGTCCAATCTGGCTCTCAAGCTCTATAAGCTCGCGTTCTGTGAGCGTTTTGAGCGGCCGATCCTTTTTTGAAAGTTTACGCAGCGGCGCCACTGGATCGTCGGCAAATACCAACTTGAGTGCTTTTTTCAGAATATGCGGCATGCTGTAATGCTCCTACGCCGCTAGCGTAACATCATTCTTTATCGCTTCTCGGCGATTATGTATATTAAGATTTCCTACACGAAACACATATGCCGCGCAGGCCTTAGCAATCTCCTCCCGAGAAGGCGTCTCTACTGTCTCGGCTGCCCGATCAATTGCTAGCTCGGAAATAGATGCGCTGTACGGCCGAGTAGGCGCAGCATATGCAAACGCCTCGGTTCGTGCCCGATCGATGTCTAAAAATTGCACATTCTTCTCGTTATCCATCTTCGTCTACTCCACTAAATATTGAATAGTTCACGGGTGTTGTGACAAGTGGTGCGGGCAACGTCATCAAACGCCATGCCTCGCTCACTAGCCGCCCACTCGGCCACCAACTCCACATACCCTACTTCGTTCACCTTACCACGAAATGGCCTAGGCGTCAAGAAAGGGGCGTCCGTCTCAAAGATGATACGACTAAGTGGCAATTCGCGGTATAGTTGCGCCTGCTCAACATCCTTCGTGAAGGTACTAATGCCGTTGATGCCGATATACAGCCCTCGCTCCAGGCCCTTATCGGCGTTCTTGCGACTGTCGGTAAAGCTGTGCAGCACTCCGCGAAGACCTGCAAAATTATCAAAAATCGGCCAGAAGTCGTCAAACGCATCGCGCACATGAAAGCTCACCGGTAGCCCACTATCAACCGCGATTTGCAGTTGCTGCTCAAGCACACCAATTTGGGCCTCGCGTGGACTGTGGTTGTAAAAATAATCTAGCCCAATCTCACCGATCGCAACAACTTTTGGGCTCGCCGCAACTAGCTCGGCGATTGTCCCACATCCATCTTTCGCATCATGCGGATGGACTCCTACCGCAGCCCAGGTCATGTCGTGACTGCCAGCAAACTCAACTGCCTGCTGAGAGCTGCGCTTGTCGGTGCCGACAACTATCATGCCGATGTCTGCCGATATTGCACGCTGGTAGACTGCCTCACGCTGTTCATCATCAAAGAACTCACTATCGTGAATATGACAGTGTGAATCGATCAGTTTCATGCTGCTGGTTTTTGTCGTGGATCTGAAGTATGCAGATACACTTTTGGAAATAGCGGCTGAAAGTCTGACGGTATAACACCAGAAGCAAATATTGTCTGAATAGCTCTCGCGGTCGAAGGCAAGAACGGCGTCAGTAGATCTGCTACTTGCAGCAAGGTACCGCTTGCATGTGACAAGATTTCAGCTAGATGCGACTCTGCTTCGACATCTTTATCGCGATTTTTGGCGACTTCCCATGGCTTGACTCGATCGATATACTGATTCAACGTGCGGACAATCGCCCACACCTCATCTAGCGCCTTGTTGAACTCATAGGCCTCCATCGCATCCCGGTACGGACCCATGTCATGCTTGCCCGCTGGAGATTCGCCGATAACACCTGCTTGATATCGAATCGACATAGCCGCCACGCGCTGAACCAGGTTGCCTAAGTCGTTGCCAAGTTCGCCGTTATACGCCGCCTCAAACCTGCCCCAGGTAAAGTCACCGTCGTCTTGAGTAGGGATGTGCCGCAAGAAATAGTAACGAAATGCCTCGATGCCATAATTTTGTATGATCTCGAATGGATCAACGGCGTTGCCGAGCGACTTGCCCATCTTCATGCCGCCTGACGTGATATGCCCATGCACGAGTAGTGCCTTAGGGGGCGGTAAGTTCAGCGCCATCAACATCGCCGGCCAGATACCTGCATGAAATCTCAATATATCCTTACCAACCACTTGCACATCAGCTGGCCAAAAGTCCTGCCACTGCGGGTCATTCGGGTAGCCAAGCACTGTAATATAGTTACTTAGCGCATCAAGCCAGACATACATCACCTGAGTTGGATCGTTTGGCACCGGCACCCCCCACGACAGACTCCTTGCCGGACGCGATACGCTCACATCTTGCAAGCCATCTTTAATGAGTTCGAGAAATTCCTTTTTACGAAAATCCGGAATTATTTTCATCTTGCCTGAATCTATCGCTTGTGTGATCTGCTCGGTAAAAGCGCTCGCCTTAAAGTAATAGTTCTCCTCGCTCAGCCGCTGGTACGGCGTCTGGTGATCAGGGCAAATACCGTTATTGTCAGTAGCCTCTTTGTCAGTAATAAACGCTTCACACCCCTGACAATACCAACCCTCGTAGCTACCCTTGTAGAGCAGGCCAGCCGTTTCAAGCTGCTGCCAGATATACTGCACGGCAGCCTTATGCTTGATATCAGTCGTACGGATAAAGTCGGTCGTATCGACACCCAGTTCTTGAATAAATCTCTGGAAATTGCCGTACATACTATCGACATATGCCTGTGGCTGAAGTCCCTGCTCGGCGGCTTTTGCAGCAATTTTGTTACCGTGCTCATCAACCCCAGTCTGAAAACGCACCACCTTGCCTAATTGCCGTTGGTACCTGGCCCATACATCAGCAAGAAGATAGTCGAGCGCATGTCCGATATGCGGCTGTCCATTGACATAGGGAATCGCGGTCGTGATATAGGCGTGTTTTTTAGTCATATAGACTCATTATACCACCCCCGGGGCCGATAAAAATCCGACCGCAACATCCGATGAACTACGCCGTCATTTGCGCAAGGACCGCAAAGCGCCCCGATGTGTCGCCCATGCTGTGGGAGAAATACTCATCGCTAGTCATAGTGTTGATGGGCGATATGTGGATATTCGTCTCTAAAATACCGGCAGACAAACAAGCTGCCTTGTTGAAGCCGGGTAAGTCAAGATATACGCCCTCGTCTGTTATATCCATAAACTCTCGCCACATGGGGTTATCTTTTTGGTCAAACCATTGCATCAGATACGTTTCACGCTTGGCACTAGGGCTCATCCAAACCAAGAGGTCATTAGGGTTAGAGCCCTCTGCCTTAAACTTGTCGATAACCTTTCGCATTAGCTCGGCTACCGTCGAATCACGCCCAAGATGCACCATCGCCAAATAATTCTTTACTGGGTCATAGACAACCGTGGCAACACAGTCGGCTACCGGCAAAAACAGACCGACTTTCGTGGCCTTTGTAAACAGCGCATCGGCCGGTACGTCACTGGTGTGCTCAGTGGTCATCGATGCATCGACATTCACTATATCGTCATACGTCTGGCCTTCCCCGTAGACAATATTTTGGTAGACGACCCCGTCATAGCCCACTCCTACTTTTTCACAAAAAGCCCGGCGATTATCGATAGCCCTTGGCGCGTGCAAGCCCGTAGTTCGATCGAGCATAGTGCCGTCACCTTTCGACGACAGAGCAACCAGAAGGCCGGATGGAAAGCTGTGTGGCTGATCTTTGGCTATCATGTGTGTATTTTATATAACCTTACTCTTTAATTGTATCATATTTAGAAAGTAATGTCAACCACTCATCAATCGTCAGGTCCTCTGCTCGAGCATCGGGGTCTATCTGAGCAGAATGAAGTAGCTCTTCAATCGATGGCTTCGAAAGATGCAAGCCTCCTGCGAGTGAGCTGCGTAGTTTTTTGCGTTTAGCCGAAAAACCAGCCTTCACTAGTCGGAAGAAGTCCGCCTGACGCAGATAGTCGACAAGCGGCACTGGTCTGCGACGAAGGATCACCACCTGCGAGTCTACCTTCGGTGGCGGCGTAAAGAACACCGCTGGGACCACTTGGTCTAATACAACCTCATGAAATACCTGCGCCGCAATCGCGAGAACGCTATAGTCACCTGGACCAGCGGCGAGCCGCTCGGCAACCTCTTTCTGAATCAGGAGCACCATGAGGCTGGGTGGATTTGAGGTCTCGCTAAATCGCTGAATAATCTTACTCGTAATATAGTACGGTACGTTGGCGACGACCTTGTATCCAGCCGGTAGGCTAGACGGGTCAAACTGAAGTATATCTTTACTCACAACCTCAAGATTCTTGCCAGGGAACTGACCAGGAAGCTTACGCGCTAACGCACCGTCAAACTCAACCGCCACAACCCTTTCTGCTCGAGCGAGCAATCGACTAGTGAGCGTACCCAGCCCAGGTCCGATCTCAAGCACGGTATCTTCGTGAGTCAGCTCCGCAGCATCCGCAATGCCTGCGAGTACGTCGGGGTCTTTTAGCCAGTGTTGTCCGAGTGATTTATTATTATTTAGAGGCATACAATATTAAGTCTACCGCCTAGTACCAGCCGCGTAAGTTCGAATGAGCGACCGCAGCTTCCCAGCTTCCGTAGCGACTCATCACATAACTGTTCATGCCATTGAGCCCAGCTACTGGATCGTTCCAGGCACCAGCCCACTTGCCACAAGGTAACTGCTGTCCAAGTCCACATGCACCGCTTGAGGGGTTTACGGCATTCGGGTTCCAGCCGCTTTCTTTCTGAACAAGGTAATCCGCATAGCCCCACTGACTTTGTGGAATATTTGAGGCCGCAAGCCAGCTATCTTTGCTACCTCCGCCACCATAAGCCATGCTCTGTGGCTTCACACCAACAACCTCAACCTGTTTTTTCGGTTCTTTTGTTGTGACACTCGCAATTTCTTTACGACTCACCTCTTTGCCATTTTTCATTTCGATTTCATAGGTTACAT
>CAZHRI010000001.1:0-32910 GCA_964534725.1 uncultured Candidatus Saccharibacteria bacterium | reverse complement strand
TGACCGAAGAGGAGCGAAAAATGGCCGTAAAGGCCGCCCGTGCAATGGGCCTGACGATTGCCGGCGTTGACATGATGCGCTCGTCTCGCGGTCCGCTTATCCTTGAGGTGAATGCCAGTCCAGGCTTTGGTATCGAAAAGGTGACCGGTCGGGATGTGACGACGCCGATTTTAGAATATCTCGAACAGAACGCCAAGCGTCGTCCGAAAAAAGACAAGATTGGCGCCTAGATGATACAATAAGTGTGTGGAAAAACGTTTAAGCTCTCGAGCCCTACGGGGTATTAAGTGGCTGATAGTTGTCGGCGTATTCGCGCTGCTGATTGTGGCGGTGACTCGTATCACGTTACATCAGCTACGCCCTGTGCGGATGGTGTCGCTTGGCGGCTCGGTCTTTCGCGCCGAAATAGTAGATGAGCCGGAGACGCGCGCAAGAGGCTTGAGCGGTCGAACAACGCTCAGTGCCGATGAGGCAATGCTGTTTGTCTTTGAGGCAGATGGTTCGCTACCCATATGGATGAAAGGGATGAAGTTCCCGATAGATATTGTATGGCTTGATCAAGACCGGCGCATTGTGCATGTCGAGCGTCATGTGCAGCCTGATGCTGAGCCCTACCATACGTATGAGTCGCCCGCACCCGCACGCTACGTCCTCGAGGTTGCGGCCGGTCAGGCTGATGTGTCAATTGGGGCGGTTGCAACATTTGACGTCGCTTCGGAGGGTTTATAATATGAGTATCGTAATCATATTTGGTGTCATTATCGCAGTGGTGTTCTTAATTACCTTCTTGTCCGGAAGGCGATTTGGGCCACTGGCGCTCGCATTATCTGCCGGATTTATGTTGTCTGAGATATGGGCAGAGTGGCTTACTGTTATCGTGTCTGGGCTTGGTTTTGAGGTGCCAGGACTGCCGTATGGCGTCATATCGACGATGATTATTCTGCTGGGGCCGCTGTTCTTGCTGCTTATGAGTGGACCGCGATATTTTAATACATTCGAACGTATCGCTTCGGCACTGCTTATCTCGCTCTTGACGGCAGCGTTGCTCGTGCAGCCACTCGGGAGGTATTTGTCACTCGATGGTGACGCGTTGGCAGCGTACACCGTACTAGTTGAATGGTGGGAGATCGTGGTGACGGTTGGTTTGGCACTGGGTCTGGTCGATTTATTTTTGCTACATAGTGCAAAGACTCCAAAGCCAAAGAAAAATTGACATAACCATTAAAGTATGCTATCCTATTGACAGGTAGTTGAGCCTACTGATATTTAGCCATGGGCTTTTCTCTCAGTAGCATTTGGTGCTATAATACTCTAGTCTTGGGACCATAGCTCAGCTGCTGTCCGAGGCACGACGCTGCCGAGTTAAGTTGATAAGCACCTGTGCTCTAACTGCAGAAACAGCATCAAATAGTACCTTTCAAGCCAATCCATATAATACGGGACCATAGCTCAGCTGGTTAGAGCACCTGCCTTTTAAGCAGGGTGTCGTGGGTTCAAGCCCCACTGGTCCCTCCAGGGAAAAAACCTCACCTCATGTGGGGTTTTTTCTTTGGCCGAGATGCAGGATTTGAACACCGTCGACACCCGTTGGATGGAGTGGGTGAGAACTGCCTGTGGCAGTTCGCAAGGAAACCTTCCGATGCGAACTATGTTTGCAATCGTGAAGTTTCGGGGTCGCGCTCGCGTGACCAAGCCCCACTGGCCCCTCCAAAGAAAAGAGATGTACCTCGTGTACGTCTTTTTTCTTTGGAGGTATACTGGTAGCATGGATGATACATTCCTTCGTGGTGTTAATCTTGGCGGTTGGCTGGTGCTCGAGAGATGGATGACACCCGGCCTGTTTGCCGGTACAAAAGCTGTTGACGAGTATACGTTCATGCAGGCCCCAGGTGCTGAGGAGAAGATTCGGTCGCATCGCCAAACGTTTATAGCGGAAGAGGATTTTCGGTGGATAAAAGAAAGGGGGCTTAATGCGGTGCGCATCCCTGTCGGGTATTGGGTGCTCGAGGGCGACTGGTCGTACCTGGAGTCCCGCGAGCAGCTCGACTGGGCAATGGAGATGGCTGGAAAGTATAGTCTGAGAGTTATTATTGACGTGCATGGGCTGCCGGGTTCACAAAATGGACGAGACCATAGTGGTCGCGTGGGGCGCTCTAAGTGGTACGGATCGAAAATCTATCGCCAAGAAAGTGTACGCCTGGTTGCTGGTATCGCAAAGCGCTACGCGGACCACCCTGCGCTTTGGGGGATACAGGTGATTAATGAACCGCGGCTCGGCGTATTTCATGTGCGACTCCGCGCGTATTACCAGCGAGTGTACTGCGACCTTGTGAACATCCTGCCTCAGTCAGTGCGAATCATTACTAGTGATGCATTTACGCCGCGGCTGATGTCTGGGGCGCTTCAAAAATCATCTCATCCAGTGGCAATGGATGTACATTCGTATCATATGGCCACGCCACTGGCTCAATTACTTTCGGTGGAGTGGTTTTTTGCAAAGCTGAGAAGGCGTAAGAAATTATTTGAACGACTATCGCGCACGCAGCCTCTGATCATTGGTGAGTGGAGTGGTGTGCTGAGCCATAAAACTATGCGCAACGTACCCCCGCAGCATCACGACAGGCTGTTTGCTGACTATGTTCGACTTCAGCAAGATGTATATAGTGTCACGTCAGGTTGGTTTTACTGGAACTATAAAACAGAAAAACCCGGACAGTGGAACTTCCGCTCGCAAGTTGAAGCGGGGCTGATTGATGTCATCGTATAAAGTCCTTGCCTAGTACGGGAAGCTACCCGTACACTAATGGTATGTATCCGTGGGCACTCCAAAAGATACACGTCTCCTGGCTCGTAGCTTCGTGGTGCGTCGGTCTCATTGTCGGGGTGATTGGGGTTATGGGGCTGCCATATGGATTCTTTTCAGGGATTAGTTGGCTCTTTCTTGGCCTGGTAGTCCTGCTACCCTTGGTTAAAGCACAGCGACGCTGGATGATCCTGCTAGCGTTAGTCTCGGGATTATTAATCGGTTTATGGCGAGGTGGTGTCGGTCAGACCGGACTGGAACACTATGAGCGAATGTTCGGTGAGGTTGTGACGGTTGATGGGCGGGTGCTTGAAGATCCAGATTTAAATGCACGCGCTCAGACAGTGCTGCGTCTGGGCGATATATCGGTAGAGGGCGTAGAGCTTCCGGGGAATATCTGGGCGGTGACACACAAAAACGAGATTATCAAGCGAAGTGATGAGGTGATGGTACGGGGGGTGATGAGTGAGGGCTTTGGGTCGTTTACCGGTTCAATATACCGGGCAGAAATTGTCGAGATCGAGAGACCGGTTCCCGGCGACGTGGCGGTTGGGGTGCGTGACTGGTTCGCCGAGCAAGTCAAGGAGCATATACCGGAGACTGAGGCGGCATTAGGGCTGGGTTATCTATTGGGTTTAAGGCGAGCGCTGCCGACTGAGCTTGTTGAGGTGCTACAAATCGCAGGGCTGACCCACGTTATTGTAGCGAGTGGATATAACCTCACCATCCTGGTTCGACTGAGTCGCAGGATGTTTGTCAGGGTGTCAAAATACCTGGCGACACTGTCCGCTTCGTCGATGATTCTCGGGTTTATGGCGGTGACTGGCATGAGTCCCAGTATGTCTCGAGCGGGATTGGTGGCGGGGCTAAGTCTCGCCGCATGGTATTACGGAAGAAAGATTCATCCACTTGTATTACTACCATTTGCTGGCGCAGTCACACTGATGGTCAATCCGCAATATGGCTGGAATGACCTGGGCTGGCAGCTAAGTTTTGCAGCGTTTGCGGGGGTGATCATGTGCGCGCCGCTCATTCAGCGCTACTTTTTCGGCGAAAAGGAGCCTGGTGTTTTGCGGCAGATTATTGGAGAGACGTTGTCGGCGCAACTTTTTACACTGCCGCTGCTCATTATCGCGTTTGGCGTAGTAAGCAATGTAGCATTGATTGCCAATGTATTGATATTGCCGTTTGTACCGCTGGCGATGCTTTTAGTGTTTTTGACTGGAGTGCTGTCAAGTGTGCCACTTCTTGGTGAATTCGTAGCTGCGCCAACTACGTGGCTGCTTGGCTATATGGTTAATGTGGCTGAGTGGCTTGCTGGCCAGCCGTGGGCACAGATGGAGGTGTCTATTGGTTGGTGGGCGGTGCTTGTGGCATATAGTATGCTCGCGCTTGGTATCTGGTGGATGCAGCGCGCAACGGGCTACCGTATGCGTGAGTGTAATATTGTCGAATGATTTGCCTGTATCTGTTGTCGGCTGTATAATAAGAGCAAGTGAGATAATATTCTAAGTTGGAGAAGCGGCATGGCAGGACATAGTAAATGGGCAAAAATCAAGCGAGATAAGGGTGCGAATGACGCAAAGCGTGGCGCTGTATTTACGAAGCTTGGCAATCAGATTGCGATTGCCGCCCGTGGAGGTGTTGACCCAGCGATGAATTCAGCTCTCGCACTTGCGGTCGAGCGAGCAAAAGCCGCTAATATGCCAGGGGCCAATATTCAGCGTGCAATCGATCGAGTGGCCGACAAAAATGCAGCAGTCATGGAAGAGATTTCCTATGAGGCGTACGGTCCAGGTGGGGTTGGTATCATCATCGAAACAGCAACCGACAATCGCAACCGAACCTACCCAGAGGTAAGAAACGCGCTCGCAAAAAATGGTGCACAGATTGCTGACGCAGGCAGTGTGGCGTTTCAGTTTACCCGAAAAGGTGTCATCACCGTAGATGGTACTGGCGAAGATCTACTGCTCGAAGTGCTGGATGCTGGTGCTGAGGACGCTGCCGAGGAAGACGGTGAGATTATTGTTTACACCGACCAAAAAGAACTGGCTCAAGTGCGAACGGCACTTATTGAGAGCGGCGTCAAAGTAAAAGACGCTGAGCTTCAGTATGTTGCGAATGCCCCAGTAGAGATAGCTGAAGCCGAGATCGCTGCGAAGCTATTGAAGGTGCTGGATGCACTCGATGACCTGGACGACGTAGTAAACGTGCACACCAACGCTGACATTACGGCCGATATTGCGTAGACCGTAAGCCTTTTGCTATAATCGATCCATCAACATAATCATGGTGGGTTAAATATGAGAAAATATGTTGCGTGGTCGCTGGTTACCGTTCTAATGATTTCACTTGCCGCTCCTGCTGGAGCGGTTTTCGCTTTAGAGGAGGGTCTGGCCGATACAGATGCAGTGGTGTCGCCGATGCTTCAAGAGGAGCCTCGGGATACCAGCTCTAGTACGGTGGATTCTCAGGAACTGTCCGAGCAGCCAGTGTCTGCAGGGGAGTTAGAGTCGCGTGACGCCGACGATACTTTTGTCGAGGACGTTGAGACGATAGGGTTGCCAGAGGACATAGCCGATGTTCCACCGGAGCAAGCAGTGCCGATTCAGCCAGAAGATAAGACGCTAGTTATTTCATATGTTCAATCTTCGGGTGCCTTCGGTAAATATATTGAAATACGTAACGTATCTGCCGTGGACTATCAGACTCGTGCGCTATCGCTACTATATGTGCGCTCAAGCGGCTCGAATAGTAGCAGTCCCGACGTACTAGCTACGTTTTATGGCACGATCAAGGCGGGTGGTCGCGTAACTATAGGCAATGTAACCGTGGCCGACTCAGAGAGCCAGTCTGCGGACGTGTATTTCACACAGACAACGTCTACCGTCATGAACGCGGCTGGTGGGTGGCTACTGCTAGTCGATGACATCACCGAACACGACAGTTTCTGCTGGTCGGCCGGTTCATCTTTGTGCGGAGATGACCGGTATGCTCCAAAAAATATCAATGGTAACACCGTTTACTCTCGCTGTTTTGATGCTGTGGGCGCCACTACTCTATGTAGTTTCGATGAAGAGACCGGCACTGGGGCGCTGTTCGAGTCGACGCAAATGCTCACGGCTCACGACCGTGGCGGCTTCATCCCATTCTACAATAGCTGCTCTGGGCTGGTGGTGAGTGAAGTAGCGCCGCAGCTAATCGATCAATTTATAGAAATACACAATCCAACGGAGGCAGAAGTGTCGCTTGAAATGTGCGTGCTTCAGGTTCAGACACGAGTGTATCAATTCGGTGTAGGCGACACTATTAATGCGGGCGCGTATCTTGCGATCAATCCAGGTGCTGTAGGTACATCTTTGGCTAGGACGACTGCAGGTGAGGTGCGTCTTCTCTCATCAGCAGGAGAGTTGATCGACGGGATGAAATACAGTACGCCGAGAGAGGATCGTTCGGCGATTCGTGATAACGAAGGGTCGGTTGTGTGGACCCTATCTCCTACGCCAGGTCAGCCAAACAAGTATGTGCCATACCTGCCGTGCGAGGCGGGCTATTGGCGCAACGAGGAGACCGGTCGGTGCAACAAAGAAGCCGAGGCTATAGCGTCGACGGATTGCGGAGAAGGTCGCGAGCGCAATCCGGCTACTGGACGATGTCGCAATATACCAGGTCCACGAGAGCTGACCCCTTGTCGCGACGGTCAATATCGCTCCGAAGAGACTAATCGGTGTCGTTCAATCGCAACTGCGGCAGCAAGCGTGCTCAAGCCTTGCGCCGATGACCAATTCCGCAATCCGCTGACAAATCGCTGTAAGGCAATAGCGAGCACCGACGACATCTCTCTTGCCGACTGCGGAGAAGGTCGCGAGCGTAACCCAGAAACTAATCGATGTCGCAATATATTGTCAGCGGCTATGCCAGTTGTGCCTTTCGCCCCAGATAAGGTGACACAGACAGCGCAGGGCACGCTCGGTTGGTGGGCGCTGGGCGGGGTGTCGCTGGTCGCACTCGGGTATGCCGGATGGCAGTGGCGATTTGAGGTAGGTCGGCTTGTGCGCCGCATGGGCCAGGTGTTCACCTCTAGTACGAAAGAGTAGTATACTGAGAGCATGAGAATCATTGGGATAGACCCCGGGACGGGGATATTGGGCTTTGGTGTGGTCGAGGTGTTGCCCGGCAAGCCAGTGCGAATGGTGACTGCCGGGGTGATTAAGACCCCGGCTCATACGCCGCTCGAGGATCGGTTGGTGGAAATCTATGACGGCCTCCATGAGATTATTGCCGAGACAAAACCAGAGGTAATGTCGATTGAAAAGCTGTTTTTCTCTCAGAATGTTACTACCGCTATTTCAGTGTCGCATGCTCGTGGAGTAGCGATGCTGACAGGCGCGCAGAATGGTCTACCTATCGCGGAGTACACACCACTGCAAATTAAACAGACTCTAACGGGCTATGGACGTGCAGATAAGAAGCAGATGCAGGAAATGGTGCGTTTGCAGTTGGGGCTCCAGTCAATACCAAAGCCTGACGATGCTGCGGATGCACTCGCGGCTGCCATTACTCATTATCTGATGGATAGGGTAAGATAGATATATGATAGCGCATGTTTTTGGGGTTGTTGCAGAGAAGTTTAACTCGTCGGTCATTATTGATGTGAGCGGTGTCGGTTACGAAGTGGCTGTTCCGGCCGGCGATTATGACAGGATAACGCTTGACGCGAAAGTGAAGCTCTACACCTATCACCATGTCCGTGAACAGTCGCAGGAGTTGTTTGGCTTTTCTAGTCTCGCCGCAAAGAAGCTGTTTGAGTTGCTGATCACGGTCCAGGGTGTCGGGCCAAAAGCTGCGCTGGCCATACTGTCGCTCAGTGAGGCTGAGGCGGTGCGTAATGCCATCGCTAACTCTGATAGTGCATTTGTTCAAAAAGCTACAGGTGTCGGTAAGAAGACTGCCGAACGAGTAGTTATTGACTTGAGCGATAAGGTTGGCCTGCCGACGCACTATGGTCGCAAGGACGATCCAGTCCAGGCAGAGCTGAATACTAATGATGAAGCGCTCGAGGCCTTGATAGCGCTGGGGTATACGCTCGCTGATGCGACCAAGGCGCTTGAGGGCGTTGACCCATCGTTGCCGACTGGCAAGCGAGTGACGGAGGCGCTGAAGGGCTAATGGCAATCGAGCGAATTGATGACAGAGTGGTCGGCGCCGTGACGCAGGATGATGCCGACGAGCAAATTATTGAAGTAACCCTCAGGCCGCAACGGTTTGATGAGTATGTGGGACAGGAGAGGCTTAAGACTAACCTGAAGTTAGCAATTGATGCTGCAAAAAAGCGCGGAGAGCCGATCGACCACGTACTGCTGTACGGCCCCCCAGGGCTTGGTAAGACGACGATGGCGAGTGTGATTGCTAACGAAATGGGTGCGGGTTTTCGGGTGACTTCGGGTCCGGCTATTGAGCGAGCAGGCGATCTCGCGAGTATTTTAACTAATCTCCAGGACGGAGATATCTTGTTTATTGATGAGATTCATCGGCTCAGCAGGACCGTTGAAGAGGTGCTCTATAGCGCAATGGAAGACTTTAAGCTCGACATTGTCATTGGCAAGGGCCCAGCGGCGAGGTCAATTCGTCTTGACCTGCCAAAATTTACAATTATTGGCGCAACCACTCGAACTGGTAGTTTGGCGGCTCCGCTTCGAGATAGGTTTGGTCATATTTTCCGACTAGAATTTTACACTCATGACGAAATTGCAAGGATTATTCAGCGAGCAGCCGATATACTCGAGTCAAAGATTGAGGCGTCATCAGCTGAGTTGCTGTCGACGAGGGCTCGATTGACACCACGAATCGCCAACCGCTTGCTTAAGCGTGTCAGAGACTACGCCGACGTGAACGGTGACGGGATTATAGACGATATCACTACTAAAAAGGCGCTCGCTATGCTGGAGATTGATGAGCTGGGACTCGACCCGGCTGACCGTAACTTGCTGATGCGCATGATTGAGAATTATAGCGATAGCCCAGTTGGCTTAACTACTCTAGCAGCCCTTACTGGCGACGAAGCAACGACGATCGAAGATTTCTATGAGCCATACCTATTGCAGATCGGCTTTATCGAGAAGACACCACGCGGTCGCAAGGTTACCGATAGGGCTAAGCGTCATCTTCTTGATACAAACAGATAATGGTATAATGTCTGATATGAATCCCGAGGAGCAGGAGAACGCACAGAAGCCAGTCGCCTACGACCCAGAAGGCAGACCACTGTACTATCATCCGCCCATTCCAGCTCCAGCACCGTCTTCGGCTCCATCATCTGATCAAGTTGCTGCCCCGGCAAAGAGCGTATCTCATATCACCTCGAAACCTGAGAAGCTTGAAGGGCAGAATTTTAATCCTCAAATTCGCGCCCAATATGCCAACGAGCCAGACTTAATGCACACCACTCGTCCGCTCGAGCCCACGCCATTTCAGGCGAGCCCGGAGCTCATGGAGCGCCACCGAGCCTCAAAAGAGCGCTATCCTTACCTGAATATTAGCGAGGCTGAGTTTGTCATTCTTGACATCAAGCGCCACCCTATTGGTATGCTGACTCCGATTGCTATCACCGGGGCGTTACTTGTTGCGATATTTGCGTTCGCTTCGTTCTATCCGTCGATGTACGACCTATCAGCGGATGGTATAATGCCTTCACCTGTAGCGATGTTTGGTATTGCGCTGCTATTTTCGGCACTAGTTGTACTCGGGGGAGCGGTTGCGCTGTGGGTCTATCTGCAAAATCAGTTCTTTATGACTAATGAGAGTGTTATTCAAGAGGTCCAGGAGAGTCTGTTCTCTCGACGTGAGCAAACGGTCAGCCTCGGTAGTATCGAGGATGCGAGTTTTCGACAGGTAGGGCTCATCCAGACGCTGTTTGACTATGGCACGATTCGTCTGAGTACGGAGGGTCAAGAAACGACATATGTCTTTCGCTATGTAGCTAACCCGAAAAAGCAAATTGCGATCCTCAATAACGCAATTGAGTCGTTTAAGAACGGTCGACCTGTAGAGTACTACAACGACTAGAGGCGCTAGTTATTGCGGCTTTCTTTGATAAAGTCCGCTTCACCTGACAGTGCGGTGCGAAGAGTGTATGACTTGCATTTGCCACTCTGGCAATCTTTTGATTCATAGCGGTACGTAGAGCCGGTTTGGCCGAGCACGGTACCATCTGGGGCAGTTAGCAGGGCACTATCCATGGTCTTGAGCGTATCTTGCTCGATGTATTCTGGGTAGAATTTATTCTCAGGGTAAAAACTCTCTTCGAGGCTATAGTAAATCGCGTTAATTGCGGTCTTCTTTTGGCTATTGATGTGCTCAGCGTTAATTTTTTGCACCTGAAACATCAAAACGAAACCGGCAGCTACCAGAAAGACAATCACAATGATTAGTTCAACAACAGTAAACCCTTGTCGTCTCATAGTCTCCATTGTAGCAAATTATTGCTATAAATTGTATAATTGATACATAAGTCAAAGGGGGAATGTATGGCTGACAAGCAGAAAAAACAGGCGGCAGGCGGAGATGACAAAAAAGTCGATGACGGAAAACTAAAGGCGCTTGGCCTAGCCATGGATCAAATCACCAAGCAATTTGGTGATGGTGCAATCATGAAACTCGGAGAGTTTCATCACGCAGATGTTGAGGTGATCCCTTCGGGCTCAATCAGCCTTGATATCGCACTCGGTGGCGGCTATCCGAAAGGGCGCATTATTGAGGTCTACGGTCCAGAATCAAGCGGTAAGACAACATTAACACTTCACGCGATTGCAGAAATTCAAAAGATGGGTGGCACTGCGGCGTTTGTTGATGCTGAGCATGCACTTGATCCGTCGTACGCAAGAAAGCTTGGAGTTGACACTGATAATCTTCTCGTTTCTCAGCCAGATAACGGCGAGCAAGCACTTGAAATCACCGAGACCCTAGTGCGCTCAAACGCAGTCGATCTCATCGTCGTTGACTCAGTTGCGGCGCTTACTCCGCAGGCAGAGATTGAGGGTGATATGGGCGATAGCCACATGGGTCTTCAAGCACGACTGATGAGCCAGGCACTACGCAAGCTGACGGGTATCATTAATAAATCCAGGGCAACAGTCATCTTTATTAACCAGATTCGTATGAAGATTGGCGTGATGTTTGGCAACCCTGAAACGACAACCGGCGGTAATGCACTCAAGTTCTACGCATCGCAGCGTATCGATATTCGACGTATCGGCCAAATTAAGGTCGGAGATGATATTATCGGTAACCGCACCAAAGTAAAGGTGGTTAAAAATAAAATTGCACCGCCGTTCCGCGTAGCAGAGTTTGACATCATGTATAACCAGGGTATTTCTTATCTGGGTGACATTCTCGACCTCGCTGCTCAGCATGGCGTGGTAGAGAAGTCGGGTGCATTTTATAAGTACAATGGTGAAACGATTGGTCAGGGACGCGATAAGACAAAGACCTACTTGAGCGAGAATCCAAAAGTGCTTGCAGCAATTGACAAAAAGGTTCGCGACAAGATAGCTGAAGAGAGGAACTAAACGAAAATGCATAATGAGCCGTGGCAGGTCTATGCTGAGAACGGAGCTTCATTAAACTATTCGGCGACCCGTCAGGAGTTCGCAGAAGACGAGAGTATGATCACGGGGGCTTCGCATGTGTGGCTGTGGCGACGTGGTGAGAGCGGTATTGAAGTATTGCTCCAAAAGCGCGCTACATCTAATGCCACATGGCCTGGTTACTATGATGTTTCAGTCGCTGGCCATATTGATGGAGGCGAGAGTCCAATAGGTGCCGCCGTACGAGAGGCTAAGGAAGAAATTGGTATCGACATCAATGCGGACACCCTACACTACCTCTTCTCGTTACGCACACCTTTGACGCCAAACGAAATCAATCATGTTTATACGCTCGAGATTGATATGGATTTTACCCCAAAGTTCGATGACGGCGAGGTGGAGCTCGTAGAATGGATACCGCTCGACGCTTATAAATCTCGTGTAGCAAATCCTGTCAGATATAACATGATAAATCAAGGTCGGGGGTATTTTACCTTATTGATTGATTATCTCGACACGCTATGAGAATAACGAGCATCTCGGTCCAGGCGCGCGATCCCAATCGTGTCAATGTGAGTATTGATGGAAAGTATCGCTTTAGCCTCGATGTATTTCAAGTTAGCGAACTGGGATTAAAAGTTGGCACGGAGCTCTCTGAGGATCGAGTCAGCGAGTTAGAGGCCGAGAGTCAGTTCGGTAAACTTTACGGACGAGCACTTGAATATACGATGATCCGTCCGCGCTCAGTTAAGGAGATGCGTGACTACCTGTGGCGAAAAACACGCGCCACGCGCTATAAATCTCGCACTGGAGAGATAAAGGAGCGCGAGGGCGTATCGCAGGCTATAGCCGACAGAGTACTTGAGCGCCTCATGGATAAGGGATATCTAGACGATGAGGCATTTACACGGTTCTGGGTGGAGAATCGTCATGTACGAAAGGGTGTTAGCGTGCGTCGCTTGAAGCTCGAGCTATCTCAAAAAGGGGTTGATAGGGAGATCGTAGCACATATGATTGAGGCGTCATCACGAAATGATGAAGATGAACTGATGAAAATTATAGCAAAAAAGCGTAGCCGCTATCCAGATAAACAAAAGCTAGTTCAATATCTCGTCCGTCAAGGTTTCTCGTACGACGACGTGACACGAGCGGTCGACAATGACCTAGACGTCTGAAGATTCTGCACTTGGTTGAGGTGATTTTCGAAAAGGATTATCAAACGCATGGCCCGCTGATTCGGCAACTGGCTCTTTGTGGCGAATCGTTGGTGCTTTCACTATGATGACATCATCGGTGAGCTTGATTATTTGTGAGCGGTGGATTAGTAGCTCTGTGTCTCCAAAGCTTTTGAGTAGCGGACGTTTGACACGAATTTGCTGAATCACAAAATTTCCAGCTTCGACGGTATAACCAGCAACTCGTCCCACCGATCGCTTACGTTCGTCGATAACTCGCAGTCCGACAAGTTCAAAGCCTAATTCGTATATCTCCTTGATACTAATTACGTCACTGAGCCCAATAAGCTCATCGACTGAATCGATGATCATGCCAAGCGGCCCAATTTCTCGAATGTCAGCAATGCGTAGCAGGCTGGGGTGCTGGTCGAGCAATCGCCCCTCGAGCTCGTAAGCGATGACAGATAACTTATGTGGATTGATGACGGCACGAGCTGTTCGAGCCAATTCAGAACCAGTCTGTAGGCTCATGACTGGTGCGTTATCAAATCGTTCAGCAGGAAAAAGCATAACTAGTTTGATTATACCTCACCCAAGAACTATTCGGAAACTAGTGGGTTGATACGTCCAGGCGGCAAGCTGAAGGTGTCCTCGCTTGATGTGGAGGTGTTAAAGTTTTCAATTCTTTTAATAGTCTCTTCGTCAAAATTGATGCTTTGAGCTTGAGTTAGGTCCGGATCGCTTGATGAGGAGAGTAACCGGCTAAACATAAAGATGGCTATCGATACACCAATAATAACTGTCAGGCAAAATATTAACAGATGAAAACGATTCAGTATACCCCCGAAGAGCTGCCTAATTTGACCCGCTGAAATGCTCATCGTAGATACACCTCGATATTTAAAGTTTGCGTCCTTACGGTAGATCCAGAGTCGCCAGGTGCTAGTGATAGCTCAGTAATCTGCATTCGGGTGAGATTTTCCTCGATTAAATGGATAAAGTGCAGCAGGTTTCTGTAGGGGATTGGTTCGCTCAGCTGAACTGACACCATGGTGCTTTGGATGCTGTTGGCTGGAGCTGCAGCGGCATCAGGCTGAGTTGAGGTGGGTGCACCTTGGGTGGTCGGGGTCGGGGGTGCTGCAGTGTCGGCTCCAGCTGATTCGGTATTTTGGAAATTAAATGAAGAAATCTGTAGTCCGGCGCGGCTAGCATATTGGGTTAGGTCTTGAATTACCTGGTCTTGGTAGCGATAGCTTTGAGATTGAGCGACAATCTGGCTGGCTCGCTCGCGGGCCGTAGAGTATTGCTCCAGCTTTTGCTCCAACTGGTTAATGTACTGAAGCTCAGCATCAGTAGAGTCGGCTCTAGATTGAACTTGTGCAACCTCTTCGGCCACATCACTCAGAAACGAGTATGCAAAATAAACACCTGCTCCCATCGCAATCAGCGTGGCAATGAGGGCGCCAACCAGTATATATCGCATGTTTACGGCTGTAAGCTGGTGTTTGCCTCTTGTTTTTCTGCTCATTATCATACTATCTCCGGGTTTAACACAGCGCTAATCGATATAGTGACTCCACCCGCCTCCCCTTCTGCCTGAGAGACTGATATCAGGTGCACATTGCTGAATACTTCAGATCTCTCAAGAGAGGTCTTCAGTCTGACGGCATCCTGATAGGAATCGCCACTGGCGCTTAGTATAATTGGTTGACCAAAAGTTTCGGGGCTTAAGTTTAGTGACTGGATGTAGATGTCGCTTGGTAGGGCCTGGGCAATGCTGACGGCTACTCTTGAGTACTTCACCTCCTTGTCCAGGATGGTCTTGGCGGTGGATAGGTTTTGTCTGAACTCTTGAGCATTCTGCTGAACATGCCGGAGCCTTTCATTGCGCGCCTCACCTTCCTGGATAATTGCCTGTGCGGTATTTTTTGAATTATCCATAATAATATAAACACTGACGATCAGCAGTAGTAGCGGAATTGCCAGTGAAAATGAAGCAATGCAGTAACGCAGTAGCAGGACATTTGACTTGCCAGCCCTGATTTGTTGCTTATCGTTCGGCGGTAGTAGGTTAATCATCAATGAATCTCCTTGTTGTCGACCAGTGCCAGTCCTGCGGCCGTCATAAATCGAGGTCGAAGTTGCTTAGCCGGTGGGGTGAGCTCGCCAAAGTTGAGTGCCTGCCATGGGCTGGCAACGCGAGCAGGCATGATGAGTTCATTGGTGAAGAAGTCGCCAAGTCCTGGTACGTTGCTGCCGCTACCAACAATGAGCACCTGTTCAAGTTTCGCTTCATTTGGAGACCTGTCGGTATAAAATCGGATGACTTTTCTTATCTCGTTGGCAATACGCATGAGGCTTGGGTTGAGTGCCGCTGTTAATTTGGCCTGCCGTGGTCCAGAGCTGAGCCCGCTCAGGACTTTCAGCTGGTGTGCGTTTTCGAGCGGTATGTCCATTTTTTTTGCAATATCGAGCGTGAGGGTGTTTCCGCCAATCGCAAGTCCACCAGTCACCCGAACGGCTTTGTCGAAGACCGCTATGTCTGTTCCTGTTGGTCCTATGTCAACCATGACTGTTGGCATGCCGCCCTCTTTTGTATACTCAAGCAGGCGTGATATGGCATTGACGCTAGGTTCAATCACCGCGATTTCCACACCAGATGAGCGAACAACTTTCAGAAGCGTATCAATAAACCTTTTTGGCACTGCGCACATCAGCACAGTCAGTTCTTTTTTGTCTCGCGTGATAATCTGGTAGTCGACGTAAAGGTTGTCGAGTGGCATGGGGATGTATTGTTCGACCTCGAGGTTGACCGCATCGGCTATATTGGCCTCTTGATTCACGGGCATGGTAAATGTGCGCGCAAACGTTCGTACTGCTGGCACGCCAAGTATTGCACGGTCGCTGCTGAGCTTGCCGACGATATTATTACGAAACAGGTCGTCAATCCGCTCAGTGAGGTAGTCGTGGCTTTTTTCGAGATCATCAGTAATTTTCGCAGGATCAAGATCAACTGCTCCGTACCCATGTACAAGCATCTTTTCTCTGTCGACAGAGACTACACGCAGACTTGTTCTACTAAAATCAAGTCCAATAATTGGTTTTGGTTTATAAAATAAGCTCGTCACTGTTATTTGCCCACAACTTTCACTGGAGCTATTATAGCACAACCATATTGCACGGGCCTACGCTTCAATTTGATTTGCGAGTCCGGTAATCGGCATCATCACGCTTGCTGCAATAAGGCCGACCATGCCGCCCATAAATACGATCATAATTGGTTCAATCGTTGAGCTAAGGCTGGCGATGGCTGTATCGACCTCCTCCTCGTAAAAGTCGGCAACCTTGATTAGCACGCTATCTGTTTGACCCGTCTCTTCACCGACGGCTAGCATCTGTGAAACGATTGGCGGGTAGAGCACCTCATCTTCAGAGATTACGCGAGACAGCACTTCTCCATTTTTTACTCTTAGAGCAGCTTGCTTGAGCGAAGCCTCATAGGTTGTATTACCGACAGCCCGAGCAGTAATATCGAGTGCTTCAAGCACTGCTACGCCAGCTCCGATCAGAGCCGAAAAGGTACGAGTAAAACGAGCGATCGCAACCTTCTTTACGATTTTGCCGATGATCGGTGTTTTAAGAGTAAGGTGATGGAACTGCTTTTTTCCGCTAGGTGTTTTTATGTAGCGTATAAGTAGCCAGACCAGGACGCCGACAACAGGAAAGATGATATACCAAAATTGAACGAAGAACTGGCTGATACCCATCATCACTTGAGTGAGGGCTGGTAGCTCCGCGTCTTCGCCAGCCAGCTCTTTGATGGTTTCTCCAAGTGATGGGAGTACAAATAGCATTAGTCCAAAGAACGCGCCAATAGTGATAAAAATCAACACCATCGGATAGGTCATGGCGCTCTTGACCTTCTTGCGGATTGAGGCATTTTTTTCTTGCTGGAGGGCCAGTCGCTTGAGAATGTCATCCAGGATGCCGGCTGCTTCACCGGCTCGTACCATATTAATATAGACGTCGCTGAAGATAGCAGGATGCTTTGATAGTGCGTCGGCAAACGTCTCGCCGCCTTCGATGTTTTTCGACACGTCAGTAATGGCTTTTCGAAAGGTGGCGCTTTCGGCGTATTTGGCCATTGAGTTAAGTGAGCGAAGTATCGGCACACCAGCCGATACCATGGCGCTGAGCTGCCTGGTGAACATCACGAGCTCATCTGACTTAACTTTTCGCCCGCGACCAAGACTAAATCCGGCTTTTTTCCCTGCGACCTGCTCGCGAAGACTAATGACCTTTAGGCCCTGGGCCTTGATACTAGCCATGGCCGCCATTCGGTCGGCAGCGTCAATGGTTGTACTAATGGTCTGTCCATCACTTCGGGCAGCAATAAAGTCAAATTTAGCCACTACTGCTCCCTCGTTACGCGTAACACTTCTTCGAAGGTGGTAATACCACGAAGTGCCTTGATGAGGCCGTCTACTTGCATGGTGATCATACCTTCGCGCACCGCCTCGTCCTGAATCTCGCTACTTGTGGCGTTTGTGGTAATTTGCTTCTGTATTGCGGGAGAGATACCAAGCGACTCATAGATACCGGTTCGACCCTTAAAGCCGCTTTGGTTGCACTCTTCGCATCCTTCTGGCGACTGCTTCCACATATGTAGGATTGTGTTCTCGTCGGTGCTAATCGGTACGTCGCCTCCCACACCTTCGCTTGCCGCTTGCTCTTCAAGCCCGTGCACATATGAGAAGGCCCTGTCCTTGCCGATGCCAAACAGTTCATTTATAGACGCCACTTCTTCTTGCTCGGGGGTGTACTGCTGACGGCAAAAGGTGCAGAGTCGCCTGACGAGTCGCTGACCGACGACTGCTTTGACTGTTGAGGCGATCAGAAACGGTTCGATTTCCATGTCGAGCAGACGTGGGAGACACGTCGCCGCGTTGTTAGTGTGTAGGGTGCTAAAGACGAGGTGTCCGGTGAGGGCTGCTTGCACGCCTAAGTTCGCTGTTTCGCCGTCGCGAATCTCACCGACCATAATGATGTTCGGGTCTTGACGCAGGAGTGCACGGAGGCCTGAAGCAAACGTCATGCCTGCTTTCGGATTAGTCTGAGTTTGATTGACACCAGTAATCTTGTACTCAACTGGATCTTCGATGGTAGAAATATTGACATCTGGAGTGTTGAGCTCCGACAATACGCTGAATAGACTGGTGGACTTACCCGAACCGGTCGGGCCAGTCACCAAAATCATGCCATTTGGCTGGGCCATCGCTTCCTTGACGGTCGTGAGCGATCGACCCCAGTAGCCAAGCTGCTCAAGTGTCACCGACTGATTTGACTCGTCGAGAATACGCATCACCACCTTCTCGCCGTCGGCGATTGGTAGGGTGCTGACACGTAGGGCATACTGTTTGCCAGATACCCGTATCTTGAATCTACCATCTTGCGGTACACGGCGTTCGTCAATTTTTAGATTAGACAGAATCTTTACACGGCTCACTAGTGCGCCTAACACGTTGCGAGGTAGTTTATTGACCTCTTTAAGGACACCGTCAATACGATAGCGCACTTGAACGTAGTCTTCGCGCGGCTCTATATGAATATCGCTGGCACTCGACTTAATAGCATATTCAAGCAGCAAGTTAACGGTCTGTGCAATCGGCGAGTTTTCGGCAAAGTCTTCCTCTGTGACTACTTGCGTCTCGTTCTGGCTGTCTTGCTGAATCGCAATAACTTCATCAAGCTCCTTGTGAACATCACCGCGGTAGTTTTCAAGGCAATCGAGAATGTTGGTCTTGGTCGCAAGAAATACCTTGAGGTCGTACCCGATTTCTTTCTGAATGAAGTTGAGCGCCTGAACATCGTCTGGGTCGTCCATTGCCAAATTGAGGGTCCCATCTTCATTCTCGGCAAAAAGCACGGCATTGTACTGGCGGGCAATGTGTTCGGGGATTTTGTGAAGGGTGTCCTCGGCAATGTCTTTTGGATCAATTTTAACGAATGGCACACCGATGTAGTGCGCAATCAGCTGCGTCAGTTGATCGTCGGTCGCAATGCTCTGGTCGAGGACCGCCTGCTGCAATGACTGGCTCGCCTGTTCGGCGCTCGACTTTAATTTAGCAAGCTGGGTTTCGTTGACGAGCCCACCTTGCTTAAGTATTTTTTCAATGGCTGTATCAGACACGCGCATAGTACTTATGCTTATTATACGCGAGATGTGTCTTTGTGCCAATTATCAGTGCGTAGTACAATAAGACGCAATGAATGTGTCGATTGATAGTGACGAGCAGATGAGGCAGCTCGGGCGGAAGCTCGGTGCGGTGCTCGGTGGTGGCGAGACTATCGAGCTGGTTGGTGACGTAGGGGCAGGAAAGACAACGCTGACCAAAGGCGTGGCGCTAGGCTTGGCTATAACGGAACCGATTCAAAGTCCGACATTTACGATTAGTCGAGTCTACGAGGCGAGAGATGACTTGGAGCTTCGGCACTATGACTTTTATCGTCTTACCGAAGCGGGCATTATGGGTGATGAACTGGCAGAGGCGTTCGAGTCGCCGCGCAGTATCGTCGTGGTTGAGTGGGGAGGTGTGGTTGATGGGGTGCTGCCCGCCGATCGGATGCAGGTCCATATCGCCACAACAAGCGAGACAGGGCGCCAAGTTGAGCTACGCGCATTAGGCGACGTATCTCGAGGCATTCTGGAGGCCCTCGTGTGATTATTTTGCTTGATACATCGACCCCTGTGTGTCGGTTGACTCTCGTGCACAATGACGTGACGGTCGATCATGAATGGGAGGCTGGTCGCACTTTGGCTCGTGATTTACTGAGATATCTTTACGACACCGTGAATGAGGCGGGGTCTACTGTGTATGACATCACTGGCATTGGTGTTATGCGAGGCCCCGGGAGCTTTACTGGGTTAAGAATAGGTATGAGTATAGCGAATACACTCGCGGACAGTTTGCAGATTCCAATCGTTGGCGAGAGTGGCTCGGGCTGGCAAGATCGAGCAACTGCTCGTTTACATGCGCGTGAGACTGACGGGGTAGTTCTACCGCTTTATGGTGCCGACGCGCATATCACCAAGCAGAAAAAGTAAGCTCGTTTACTCGGCCATTACAAAACCGAGTCGATCGAAGCGACATAGCTTCATAATAACATAAAGAATATAAGAAGTCAATATGCGGGTCGATAAATCTGTGCGCCTTAGTTTGCGCATTGGCTATATTTGGCGTACACTTTATATAAGTCGTAAGACTTTTTGATAACTTCAACATTTGATAACGCAGTAGTCCGAATTTCATGACCAGAGCAAGGATTTTGAACAGATAACGAAGCCAAGATTTACATCTTTGGTTTGTTTCGGACACGCTAAGAAAGGACTACAACATGATAGAGATTATCGTGGCCGCCATTGTCGGGACAGCACTCGGCGCAGGCGGTTTTGCTGGCTATCAGCGGAGCCAGCGCATGAACGGGAAACACAAAATAGAGCAGGAGATTGCAAGCGCGAAAACCAAGGCGAGTGACATTGTTCTCAGGGCTAAAGACGAAGCGCTCGCAATTGAGAAAGAGCGACGCAAGGAGTGGCAGAAAACCGAGAGCCGCCTGGCTGATCGAGAAACTGCACTTGATAGAAAACTCGATGAACTCGACAAGCGTGCTGAAAAGTTACGCAAGCACGAGGACGAGGTCGATACACTCAAGAACGAGATTCGAGAGATTCGCACCAAGCAGCAAGAAAAACTAGAGAAGATTGCTGGCCTTAAGAAACAGGACGCGGCGGGCAAGCTGATGCAAATGACCGAGCGAGACATTAAGAATGATTTGACTGGCCTTATCTCTAAGCTGCAGCGTGAGGCGCAAGATGACGCTGAAGAGCGCGCGCAGCTCATTCTCTTGACCGCTATGGAGCGCATGAGCAGCGATGTGACGGCAGAACGTACCGTGACTGCGGTTAAGCTGACCGACGACGAAATGAAGGGTCGCATTATTGGTAAAGAAGGTCGCAACATTCAGGCCTTGCAGCGCGCGACCGGTGTGGACATCTTGGTCGACGATACCCCTGGTATGATTATCCTGTCGAGCTTTGACCCGATTCGCAGGCAGGTTGCACGGATTGCGCTTGAGATGCTAATGAAGGATGGTCGTATTCACCCGGCTCGCATCGAAGAGGTGGTCGCTAAGGCTGAGAAGCAAATCGAAAAAGAGGTCAAGCAGGCCGGTGAGGATGCAATGCGTGAAGCTGGACTGGTTGGCATTCCGAAAGAGATGCTGCAGCTACTTGGCGAGCTGAAGTTCCGTACTTCGTATGGTCAGAATGTGCTCAAGCATAGCACCGAGATGGCCTCGATGGCTGGCATGATTGCTGATGAGATTGGCGCTGATGTGCGCATCACGAAAACTGCTACATTGCTGCATGATGTCGGCAAAGCGGTGACGCATAAGATTGAAGGCAAGCATCACCACATTGGTGCGGAGCTCGCGCGTAAGTATGGCATGGATGAGCGGATTGTTCACGCGATCGAGGCTCACCACGACGATATCGAGGCAACAACTCCAGAGGCGCTGGTAGTCCGAGTCGTTGACGCAGCCAGTGCGGCTCGCCCTGGTGCGCGTAACATCTCAGCTGAGAACTTCGCTGACCGTATGCGTGATCTTGAGAATGTTGCAACAAGCTTTGACGGCATCTCGAAAGCCTACGCGATATCTGCTGGGCGCGAAGTGCGCGTCATCGTGACTCCGGAGCGAGTTGATGACCTTTCGGCTATCAAACTGGCCCGCGACATCGCCACTAAGATTGAGAGTACAATGCAGTATCCTGGCACTATAAAGGTGAACGTGATTCGCGAAACACGCGCCATTGAATTCGCTAAATAGAGTATTGCCAGCGAATCATAGCTCAACAATAAGGCCACCGCGGAGTGGCATTATTGTTGCATGAAGGGGCGTGGTAATATGGAAGCATGAAGAACATCTCAGCGGCTATTATCGGAGCGTTGATGGCGGTGGTATTGCTGGCAGTGCCGGCTCATGCAGACGTCAACGATTTTACAATTAGTAATTACGACATAAGTTATACGCTGAACCGTGACCAGGAAAAACGATCGGTCTTGCAGACTCGAGAGGTAATTACTGCGCAGTTTCCAATGCACGATCAAAATCGTGGTATCGAGCGCTATATTCCCCGGTCATATGATGGGCACGATACAAGCCTAGAGATTATATCGGTGGCCGATGAGAGTCAAAATCAACTCGAATATACGACCTATAGCAGTGGTGAATATACTGTTGTGCGCATCGGCAACGCGAATCGATATGTCCATGGCGAGCAGACGTATGTGCTTACATATACCCAGCGAGACGTGACGAAGTCTTTTTCTGATACGAAAAGCGATGAGTTCTACTGGGATACCAACGGAACTGAGTGGCGAGTGCCAATTGGTCGACTGAGCGTGTCGTTGACAGTTGACGAGAGCCTCTCGGAAGCACTGACCGATCAGCATAGGTGTTACTTCGGGCAGTACAGTACAACTAATACCTGTGAGCTCTCTAAGGCTGGCACTACGTATGCTGCATCGGCTCAAGACTTGGCACGCGGCGATAATATCACACTCGCGATAGGATTCGAGCCTCAGACCTTTGAAGTGTATGAGACGCCGCTGATCATGAAGCTTATCGCCGTGTGGTTCGTAGTACAGGGTATTCTTGTTGTCATATCGGCTGGGCTGATTGTGTGGCTTATCGTGCGCTATGTGTCGTGGTCTAAGCGCAAAAAAGAGGTAGGTACGATTATACCTGAGTATATCCCACCCAGCGACAGCAGTGTTTCGCTCTCGGCTACACTTATTATGACTCACGCGTCATTTGCTGCCCAGCTGATTGATTTCGCAGTGCGGCACTATATCAAGATTTATGAAGTTCAAGAATCCAAGCTCTTCTCGGCAGCCGTGTATGAAATGGAGATCGTCAAGCCAATCGACGATCTGCGAAGTGAAGAGAGGGAGTTCCTCGAAGATGTATTCAAGAGTACTCAGGTTGGTAGTCGTATTAGTACTGAGAGTCTAAAGAAGGATTACTCGCTTTCAACACGCCTCCTCGACAATCCTGGCAAAATTCAGAGTCTCAAGCGCACCAGCTATGGCATTCAGCAGAAGAGCCCGGAAAAATCAGCTTGGTTTAAGCGCTTTGGCGTGACGACGCTGATTTTGAGTATTGCTTTACTGAGTCCTCCGCTGTTTATGGTATCGATGACTTCTTTTATTCTTGGAGTGACGCTTTGGGTCCTGACGGACAAAGGGCTCGCGATGTACCGATACCTACAGGGGCTGAAGATGTATATATCGGTCGCCGAAGAGGAGAGGCTCAAAATGCTCCAGAGTCCAGAGGGTGCCGAAAAGACGCAGGTTGATACAGCTGATCCGAAAAAGTTGGTAAGACTCTACGAGAGAGTACTGCCGTATGCTGTTTTGTTCGGTCAGGAAAAGGACTGGAATAAGCAGCTCGGTAATTACTACCAGTCGACCGGACAGCAGCCTGACTGGTACGCTGGTGCAAATATGGCGACGTTTAGTGCCCTGTCATTTACTGATGCGATGCAAAATCTTACGACAACGGTCAGCTCGAGTGGCGCGAGCTATTCGTCATCGGGCGGCTCGAGTGGCGGCGGCTTCTCTGGCGGCGGTGGCGGCGGCGGAGGCGGCGGCGGCTGGTAGGCCGGAGCTAAGAAGAGTGATATCGTGAAACATAGAAAAACGAGTACCAGACGGTACTCGTTTTTCTATGGTCGGGGTGAAAGGACTCAAACCTTCGACCTCTCGGTCCCAAACCGAGCGCGCTATCAACTGCGCCACACCCCGATAGGTGTAGGTATTCCTCGAGAAATTATACACCACTTCTATAGCTTTGGCTAGTGGTATTTAAGAGGGAAATGCGGTATAAATAGAGCTATATGAAAAGACTATCGAGCTGGGTAGAGAAATATTGGTGGGTTATGGCCCTCGGAGTGGGTCTCGTGACGTGTGTGGGCGCGTTATTGCTGTCTATTGGTGCATCGGTGTGGTTTGACGAGGGGTACTCGATATTCATCGCAAAGCAGCCAGTGGAAACATTGCTCGCACACACCGCCGTTGATGCTCATCCACCGCTGTACTATTTGCTACTCAAGTGGTGGGGCGGCTTGTTTGATTTTAATGAGACGGCACTGCGCTCCCTCAGTGCGCTGTTTGCTGGAGCTTCGGTGGCTCTTGGTCTAGGGCTGACCAAGCGACTATTTGGCATCCGCGTAGCCATCATGGCACTGCCAGTCATGATGCTTGCGCCATTTGTGCTGCGCTATGGCTTTGAAATTCGCATGTATTCGCTGGCAGCGCTCATTGGCGTTGGGGCAACGTATTCGCTCGTACTGGCTCGCCAAACAAAAAAGGTGGCCTGGTGGGCGATCTATGCCGCACTTGTGGCACTGGGTATGTATACACTTTACGTCGTTGTGGCGCTCTGGATAGCGCATCTCGTATGGCTCATATGGTCGTCGGTGAAGGACGGTCAGCCCATTCGACAATGGAAGTGGGTCTGGGCATATGTTGGATCGGTGGTACTATTCCTGCCGTACATCATGACTTTTTTTGGCCACGTGATGACCTCCGTACTGTCTAAGGTTGGTACTCAGGTGACATTGACCAAGCTGGTAGATGTTGTGACAGTCTTTCTCACCTATAAACCCGAGTGGGCCACTGGTGGGTGGGTCTCGCTAGCAATTTTGGTGCTACTAGTGGGCGTCATCGGTGCGTTCATCGCGGTGTTTGGTAGGGCAAAGGGCAAACAGCGTCGCTATCTGATACTTTATGCGTGTATGGCAGGCATTCCACTGCTATTTTTTGCGCTGATGTCATTGCCACCCCGGGAATCAATCTTTTTGCCCCGTTATCTTGCACACGTGGCGGTATGGATGTACCTGCTTGTGGCCGTTGTACTTGCGCTATCGACTGACGCGCTGAAGAGCAAGTGGCGTACGTACGGTGTGTACGGCCTGCTACTAGTAGTGCTTGGATATGGCACAGTCAACCTCGCGATAGACCAAAATGTCACCCTCGAACGCGTACAGACACCAATGGCTCGTCAGCTTCGGATAGATCTGGCACACACTGATGCAGATTGTGGTGATCAAACGACAATTATTGCCGATGGGCCCTACATCTACCTTGAAACAATCTACTACTATGATGGATGCGACATGAAATTTTATTACCCAGCAGACTTTGACTATCGGGGTGGATATGCGCCGCTGAGCGGCAGTGAGTTGCGGATCGAGTCGACAGAGTCCGTCACGTCACGTTACTTGGTGCATCTGCGTGAGACTGAACCGGCACTTGAGATTGACAGTCGTTACGAGCTTGTCCGTTCGATAGAGCGCGACAAGCAGTTTATCGATATCTACCAGCTACGTAAAATTTAGCGAGAGCGCTGCATGGCTATCTGACGAGCGCGTTCAGTGAGCGTATCATCGATACTACTCGGTTGAAACGTGCCAAATTTTCTAGTCGCAGCCTGCTCAATCATCCAGTCGGCAATTCGTGGATTTTTCGGCAGGAGTGAGCCATGTAGATAGCTACCAATGATGTTTTTATAGCGAGCACCCTCGTGTCCGTCATGGTCGTTGTTGCCAGCACCAAGTCGAACTTCAGCCAGCGGCCGTACATTCTTGCCAAGCGTAGTTTGTCCGCTATGGTTCTCATATCCGATGATTGTACCGAACTCTTTACTCTCGGTCACGATATTGCCGATGAGTCGTGTTGGCCCTGCGACCGTTTCTAGGTCGAGTAGTCCGATGCCGGGTATATCTGTGTGATTGGCCGTGACGAATCGGTGGCCAAATAGCTGATAAAGACCGCAAATAACGAGCATTGGTACGCCTTCGTCAGCGAGCTTGTGGAGTGAGCTGCCAATCCGCTGGAGGTCATTCTGGATGATGTTCTGCCCGCTGTCTTGCCCGCCGCCTCCGACGATTATGTCGATGTCATCAGGGAATGCATCGCCAACATTATACTCAATTAGCTCCGGCGAGAGGCCGTGTCGCTCAAGTCGTCGCGCTAAGACGAGTGTGTTGCCCCAGTCGCCATAGATATTCATATCTTTCGGATACAGCTGAAGTAGGCGGATAGTTCCTGGTTGACTCATTGTACGACCTCGACCTGTGTGATTTTAGCTAAGGTGCGACGGATGGTAAGCATGGCGGTGTAGGTGCAATAAATACGCTTGGGCTGGTCTGGATAGCGACCGACAAACCGTCGAAGCGCCTGGGGTATATCGGTATCGATGTGGTCAATCAGCACATTATCATATTCTAAACGTAGGGCCATGTCGTATGCGCGAATACCGGTGACTGTAGCGATACCTCCCTCGCGAAAACTATCGAAGTCAACGTCCCACAGCCAGCTCATATCGCGGCCATCGGCATAGTTATCGTTAATAGCAATCATTGTTGGTCGTGGATCAGCGAACGACAGGAGCGCAAGTCGGAAGCCGCTTGGGTTTTTGACGAGCAGAAGTTCAATCGGCTGACCTTCGACAGTAATGACCTCGCCTCGGCCAAACGCAGGTCGGATAGTGCGCAGTTGTTGGATGAGCCGCTCATTTGAAACGTTTTTCGCGCTATCGTGCAGGACTTGTCGGACCATGCTGAGGGCGGCGGCACTATTGAATATATTGTATACGCCACTTAAAGCCAGGGGCGTGGTGTGCGGCTGGTTATCAATTACGAATGTCGCCTCGTGTCCTTTGCTGATATCTTGCAGCAGTACATCAGCGTGGATCGTTTCGTTCGCCTGTTCGCCACCAGTCTTCAGGCTGTCATCGGTGGGCATAAGTGAAAGTAGCTCCGTGGTAGTGCCAAAAAAAACTGGATTGGCCGATATCTTACTAGCTATGGCAAAAACTCGCGGATCATCGCGATTGAGCACCACGGTTTCAGTGGTGGCATCGGCGATTTTTTCAAGCAATTTTGCAGTCGCGTCGATCTCTCCAAAGCGGTCAAGCTGGTCGCGAAGTACGTTGAGCAACAAGCTATAGCGAGGCTTGACTTGCTCGACGAACCGGGCTGCCCACGCCTCATCGAGCTCGAGAACGGCGATATCTGCATCGAGTCGCCCTCGCAGGTCGATATCGCCAAGAAGGGCTGCAACAACGCCGCGCGAAAAGTTGCTCCCCGTGCGGTTGGTAAATACTTTGAGTCCAGCGGACTCAAGCAGCTCGACTACGATTTTCGTGGTCGTTGTTTTACCGTTTGTGCCACTGACGATAAGCACTCCAAGCTGCAATTGATCAAGCGTACGCTTCAAGAATTGGGGGTCCAGCTTTTCAATGACGAGTCCAGGCAGGGCAGAGCCGCCGCCACGCAATTTGGCTGCTTTTTTCACAGCTTTGCCAAGGATTGTACTGAGATATTGACGCGCCATCTGTTTATTAATGATAGCATCTGCGCTACAATAGAGCTATGTTTTTGGTGGGGATCTTTCAGTGGTGGTACGGCAGCGGCTGGCTCCGTCATCTTCGTCGCTCATATGTCGGCATCCTCAGGACTGCTGACTTTTTTTCGATTGGCCTACTGCTAAAGACGCTTTTTAGCCCCTTTAAGCAGATCTCGGCAAGTAATGTACAGGGGGGTTTTCCGGTTCAGCTGAGTGCGTTTTTTGATCGACTATTTTCACGTGCTGTCGGCGGGGTAATCCGTACGCTGACTATTGTTGTCGGCCTATTTGCCATTCTGCTGCGAACACTCTGGACGGCTGTGAGCATGCTTCTCTGGACAGTGCTGCCCCTGACGCCGATTGTCGGCGTGCTTCTGTGGCTTTCAGGAGTGGGCCTGTGAAGCCGGTATTTAACTATTCAAGTCTGCGAGCGCAAAAGGCGCGCTTTACAGCGCGATTTGGCGACTCGTGGCGCGCGATTGCCTATCTTCTTGCGGTGACCGCCGTTCTGGGTGGGGCTGTCTTGCTCATGGAGGGCGATGCACTTGGCTGGCTGGCTGTGAGCATGGCGGGTCCCCTACTGATGCTAGGCATCTGGTGGCGCGGTGATCTCAGAACTATGGCCGTACGACAGCCTATGCAGACCATGGATGATGTCCTGTCTGCGGATATTTTGGGGCGTCTACCAAAAAATCCGACACCGAAGCAAATTGCCCAGATTATTGGCGGTATACGTGCGGGTCAGTTTATGGCGGTTCGTCTAGGGATTACCGCGAACTTTTTGTCGCACCTAGCGAGTGACGACCCAAAAGAGACCGAGGCGCTATGGCAGTCGGCTATCGAGGTGTGGCAGAGAACCGGCAGCCCAAAGATTACCGGTGCAGTGCTTGCCGCGGCGATTATCGAACAATTTCCTTCGCACGAAGGATTGCTGGCGAACCTTCGTCTTGATATGGAGGATGTTGATAGGGGCATACAGTGGTACGAGCGCATCAAGTTATTGATTGACCAATACGCCGAAAAACCACTCAACACAGGCGGTATTGCCAGGGATTGGTCATTTGGCTATACGCCACTTTTGACGCGATTTGCGCAAAATGTCAGCCAGCAGGTGAGCGGGGGAACAATTATGACCAAAACTGATGTACATAAAGAGTCGCTCGACCGATTATTGAGCGTATTTAGCGCCAAGGGGCGCCAAAACGTCGCGCTGGTTGGTCCTGACGGGTCGGGGAAGAGTACGATTGTCGCTGCCTTTGCTGAGATGCTCATTGATGGGCATGCGCATGTCCCCGCTTCCCTGCTCTATCAGCAGGTATTCATTCTCGACGCTTCGTCGCTTATCAGTGCTGCCAATGGTCGAGGCGAACTTGAAGGCTTGGTAGCCCGCATTTTCAACGAGGCATTCCTTGCCAAGAATATCATTCTGTGTCTTGATAATGCGCAGTTGTTTTTCGAAGAGGGTGTCGGCTCGGTTGATCTTTCGAAGGTACTGCTGCCGATACTCGAAGCTGGTCGGCTCCGTATCATCTTGACGATGGACGAGCAGCGATTTTTGCAAATCTCGCAGCGCAACACTCAACTTGCCCATGCGCTTAATACTCTCATGGTGTCACCTACCGCAGAGCACGATACATATGACATTATGCGTGATCAACTGATTCGACTGGAAAACCAGCACAAGGTGACCTATATGTACCAGGCACTCACCGAAGCATATCGCATCGGTGAGCGGTACGTGCAGGATCTTGCGATGCCCGGCAAGGCGCTCAAGATACTTGAGGCATCGGCAGGGTACGCGACAGGCGGCTTGGTGACACAGCAATCGGTACACGATGCGGTTGAAAAGACCATGAACATCAAAATATCATCACCGAATAACGAACAAGAACGAGATACGCTGCTCAACCTCGAATCGTTAATTCACGAACGGATGATCAATCAGTCTCGAGCAGTGTCGGTGGTAAGCGACGCGATTCGTCGTGCTCGAGCGGGTGTACGCAACCAGGATCGCCCTATCGGCACCTTTCTCTTCCTTGGTCCAACCGGTGTTGGTAAGACCGAGCTGTCAAAAGCACTAGCTGACGTGTATTTTGGCGGTGAAGGCAACCTCATACGCCTCGACCTCAATGAGTTTGTGCGCCCAGAAGATGTTGGGCGATTGTTGGCTGATGGCGCCAATGATGCCCTAAGTCTTACTGCCCAGGTGTCGAAGCGTCCCTTTAGTGTTGTGCTGCTTGATGAGATTGAGAAAGCACACCCGCAGGTGTTAAGCACTCTACTGCAGCTGCTCGATGAGGGCATCCTGCGCGACGAAAAGAATCGCGAGATTAGTTTTCGTGACGCCATTATCATTGCCACTTCGAATGCGGGAGCTGAGCGAATTCGTGAATACATTGAGCGCGGCTACCAACTGGAGCAGTTTGAGCAGCAGTTTATCAACGAACTAATTAGTGCAAATCTATTTCGCCCTGAATTCCTTAACCGATTTGATGAAATTGTTGTCTTTCGGCCACTCGACAAGACCGAGCTTCTGCAGGTGGTTGACCTCATGCTAAAAAGCGTCAATAAAACCCTCGAGCCACAGAAGATTCAAGTGGCCGTCGAAGAAGAAGGCAGGAAGCTCCTGGTTGATGCTGGCTATGATCCGCGTCTGGGCGCAAGGCCAATGCGCCGCGTAGTGCAGCGGACGGTTGAAAATACTGTGGCCAAGCAACTGCTCGCAGGTACACTTGCGCCAGGCTCAACAACGATTATTAGTGCCGAGCAAATACGAGAGAGCCTTGGGCATAGTCAGTAGGTCTGTTTTTCACGGGCTTTTCACGACGCTATATGTGGTGTAATACGCTACATATGGCGTATATAGGTTGTTAATACAATCTCTCGAATTTGTGTTTGTGAAAAATGCACCGGTGGTAGGTCTTGAGCAGTACTTGGTGATGCCATAGCTACCCCATGCACTAGAGGAGTGTCCTCGGCGATTAGGCGCGATACACCAAAGAAAAAACTGCCCAACAAGGACAGTTCTTTCTTTGGTACACCCGGTACGATTCGAACGTACGACCCTCTGTTCCGAAGACAGATGCTCTAATCCACTGAGCTACGGGTGCAAACTCACTTTTCCTTGGTGATTATATCACAGCTGGCATGGTGTGAAAAGCTCAGGTATACTAAGCGTATGGATGTTCACACTGGCATTTCTCTAAAAAACTACACCACCATGCGACTCGGTGGCACTGCGCGCTTTATGGCTTCGGCAACAACGGTTGAAGATGTGGCGACAATATACCGGAATGCCAGGGAGCAGAACCTGTCAATTTTTGTTCTTGGTGGTGGCAGTAATGTTGTGGCACACGATGAGGGCTTTGACGGTATTATTTTGCTCAACCGCATCAAGGGCTTTGAGATTATTGCTGACGATCAGTCGACGGTGACGATTAGATTGGGGGCGGGTGAAGTATGGGATGAAATCGTTGCGAGGGTTGTTGAAATGGGGTTGAGTGGCATCGAGGCGATGTCGGCTATCCCGGGAACGGTCGGTGCCGCACCTGTGCAAAACGTGGGGGCATACGGCCAGGAAACAGCAGATGTGCTGGTAGGCGTCGAGGCGTATGACAGTGTTTCAGATAGGCTTGTCGCGTTAAGTGCCGCAGAATGCCATCTCTCGTATAGGCATAGTATTTTTAGGGGTGAGGCGGCGGGTCGCTATTGCATCACTAGTGTGACTATTCGCCTTTACAGGGCAACACCAAAGCCGCCATTCTATGCGGCTTTGCAGAAGTATCTTGATGACCACTCGATCAGTATATTTACGCCAGAGATTATTCGCCAAGCGGTCATAGATATACGAAAAGAGAAGTTGCCCGACCCAAGCGAGCGACCCAACACGGGATCTTTCTTTAAAAACGCCATCATAGAGTCATGGCAATACGGCGAGCTCAAGAAGGAATACCCTGACATGCCGAGTTACGATATGCCAGATGGCTATCATAAGATTCCGACCGGCTGGCTAATAGAGCAGACTGGGCTAAAGGGCGAACTAATAAATGGCATGCGAGTTCATGATAAGAATGCCCTGGTGTTAATTAACGAATCGGCAGCGTCGTATGCAGACCTAGCGGCAGCTCGGGCAGAGATTACTCAACAGGTTTTTGATAAGTTTCGAATCCAAATTGAGCAGGAGCCGCTAGAGCTCACAAAAACCTTGCACTAACACTGTAAAGCACGTATGCTTAAATTATGCGTAAGCGTGATGGATTCACCGCAGTGGAGTTGGTGGTAGCTATGGTTATCATAGGTATCTTATTAACCGTTGGGGTGGTTAGTTTTCGCTCATCACAGGTCAATGCTAGGGACAGGGAGCGCGCCGCTGACGTTCAGGCGATGGCTAACTTCCTGGAGAGCATCTATCCCATGGAGATAAAGAATAGTAACGGCGATGTCATAAAGAACGCTGGCACCTACCCAGCACTCCCTATGGAGATAACTGATACCACCGACGAACTAGAGCTGATATTTTCTGAGCTTGAAGTAGCGGTAATGACTCCGCCGGGAGCCTCAGGCTCTCAAAGTATGCCGAGCATCCCGCCTTCTGGCAGCTATTCACCAACAGGCGATGCTTGTCATAATTATTATCGATGCTACACCAGGCCAGATGACATAGCTGGTACTGTCGGTAAATATGTTTATGCACCCGGTCCAGATGATAATGAACTGTGCGTAAAGCATGGTTTTTATGGCTCAGGGTCTAAGCCGCACAGTAACGACTGTAGGATGTTTTCAATTATTTATCGAACTGAAGTAGATAACACCCGAGTGGTGGTGGAGAGTAAGCGGAGATGATGGGAGGATTAAAGTTGCAGCAGGGGTTTACTACGGTTGAGCTGGTGGTAACTCTGTTTGTAGCTGCCATGATGGTGATTAGTGGCTCTCAGCTGTATAATGCCGTGACAAATCGCTCAGCTAACTCCAGGATGATGGCCGAGGCTAGTAATATTGGCTACGAAACACTTAGAAAACTTGGCAGTGCCAGCACTACCACCACCCTCTGCACGGCCAGCTCGCATCCAACCCAGGCGGTGGAGCCAGCAGACATTGGCATTAGCGAGACGCGTCTACCGAATTTGGGCATTGAGATATCTCGCTGCCTGCCACTTACTGGTGTAGCAACCAGTGTTCGCGATAAAGTTATGCGAGTTACCGTAAAGGTTACTTACGCTACGCCTGCCAGGGAGGTGGTTCATGCCACATACGTCACGCTGTAAGCCTGGGTTTAGTCTGGTTGAGCTGGTGGTGGTGGCACCAATGGTAATTTTGCTTATTGGGGCGGTAATCGCTGCGACCATTCAAATATCCATGAGTTCACTTCGCTCTTATGCCCGGTCGCAGTTGCAGTATGACATACTCTCGGCACTTGATGCCATAGAGCAGGATGTTTCGTTGAGTACGAACATAAGCGACTCCAGCTCCACAAGCATCTATCTTGATAGTCTGGCCACAAACGTAAATCCCCTCAACCCAGACCGAAAGTTAGTGAGGAAAAGTGACTGTGAGCCAGCCTCCGATGGAATCAGCATTAGCGAGGCAACAATATATGGCAGGAGCTACTACATAGATGGTGGATCTTTGACTAGGGGTGCCATATGGGGTACTGGAAAGTGGTGTGGTGGCAGTCAGGCGGCTCAAGGGAATTCTGTTTGGCAGCGTCCTAATAACACAGAGACACTGATTAGAGATGCAGCGGTCACCATGAACGTGACCTATGTAAGTGAGCCAGGGGGTCCAACCACTGGCCTTACGGTGGAGTTAACTGGTACGCGTTCAGTGTCTGGCGATGATATCAGCTACACTGGCAGGCTACACGTTCAATCAAGGAA